>NZ_JAILWL010000069.1 GCF_025698965.1 Roseibium sp. | reverse complement strand
GCTCTCCGGCGTTGGTGGTATCACCGAAAGCGACATCACGCTGGCAGCTGCATCCAATGCGCCGATCCTTGGCTTCAACGTGCGTGCGAACAAGCAGGCTCGCGAAGCTGCGTCTCGCGACGGTATCGAGATCCGTTACTACAACGTGATCTACGATCTGGTTGACGACATCAAGGCGGCCATGTCCGGCCTGTTGTCTCCGGAACGCCGCGAAACCTTCCTCGGCAATGCGGAGATCAAGGAAATCTTCCACATCTCCAAGGTCGGCAAGGTGGCAGGCTGTCTGGTTACCGAAGGCATCGTGGAGCGTGGCGCCAATGTTCGGCTTATCCGCGACGACGTGGTTATCCACGAAGGCGAGCTGGGTACGCTCAAGCGCTTCAAGGACGAAGTCAAAACGGTCGAATCCGGTCAGGAATGCGGCATGAACTTCGTCAAGTATCAGGATATGCGTCCGGGCGACATCATCGAATGTTTCCGCGTAGAGCAGATCGCAAGATCGCTCTAGGCGCCGGACCGGCATTTCAGACAATTGCGCCGGCGCAGTTCTTATGGAACGCGCCGGCGCCCTTGTATTTTGGGTCTCATTTGAAGACCCGGATAGGACCAAAATGGCTAAACAACACGGACAGGACAGCCGTGGCCCTTCCCAACGCCAGCTGCGCGTTGGCGAAACGGTGCGCAAGGAGCTGTCCGATATTCTGACACGCGGCAGGTTCTCCGATCCGGATCTGGACGGCGTCATCGTCACCATTCCCGAAGTGCGCATGACGCCGGATCTGCGTCTGGCGACTTGCCTTGTCATGCCGCTTGGCGGTGTGAACGCGGAAAAGGTCGAAAAGGCCCTCAACCGGAGCGCAAAATATCTGCGGGGGCAGATCTCTCGCAGGTTGACTATGAAATACATGCCGGACCTGCGATTTGTGCTCGACACCCGCTTTGACGACGACGATCGTATTGGCACGCTGTTGCACACTCCGGAAGTCTCCAGGGATCTGGATACGGACGACGAAGCTAACGACTGATATTTGAGAGTTTGACGTCGACGCCGCTTTGTTATCCCGGTTCATAAGAAGAACAAAACCGGGTTCAGTAATCTCAAACGTTGGGTGACAGCCTTGTGCAGCGGCCACAGCCGGGGTGCACTGGGTCCGACCTTTGAGGGGGCGACAAGTGGTTGTTGAAAGGTTCCGGCTCAAAGTCTCCTGGATATTTGAACAAAATCATGGCGCGGCAAAAACAGTTCAAACGCAAGAAGAACACCATCAACGGCTGGCTGGTTCTGGATAAGCCCTACGGCATTACGTCGAACGAAGCACTCGGCAAGATCAAGCGTATTTTCTCGCCGCTGAAAGTCGGCCATGCGGGAACGCTGGATCCCAGAGCTTCCGGATTGCTGCCGGTGGCTTTTGGGGAAGCCACCAAAACCGTTCCGTTCGTGATGGACGGTCGCAAGGTTTACCGGTTTGAGGTCACCTGGGGCACTGAAACCAACACCGACGACACGGAAGGCGAGGTTATCGCGACGTCCGATGTTCGTCCTGCTGCGGATGCCATCAAGGGTGTGCTGGGAGAATTTGTCGGAACCATCATGCAGGTGCCGCCGAAATTCTCCGCGATCAAGGTCGGCGGAGAACGCGCCTACGATCTTGCCCGCGACGGTGAGGACGTGGAACTGGCGGCTCGGCCGATCGACGTTCACCGGCTTGATCTTGTCGAGTGTCCGGATGAAAACCGTGCTGTTTTCGAAGCTGAATGCGGCAAGGGCACCTATGTTCGGGCGCTGGCGCGCGACCTTGGCCGCCGTTTGGGAACCTGTGGCCATGTCACCGAGCTGCGCCGACTGCTCGTCGGCCCGTTTGCCGAAGACGACCTGATTGCTCTGGACGAACTTCTGGACGCGGCGGAAGAGCTGGAAGAAGGCGAAGGGATCGACGCCCTGGTGGAGGAATTCGTCCTGCCTGTACGGGATGCGATGGATGAACTGGTCGAGGTTCCGGTATCCGATGATGATGCTGCCAAGATCCGCAAGGGAATGGCCGTTCTTCTGCGCGGCCGCGACGCGCCGCTCAACACCGAAATTGCCTTTGCAAGCTACGCCAATGTGCCGGTCGCGATCGGTTCTATCGAAAAAGGCCGGTTCCAACCAAGCAGGGTGTTTCATCTTTGAATTGTGATGTGCCGGAAGACCCAAAGATTCTACTGGCCTTTTTCCCGGTTTTCTGCCATATACCGCCGCCATTGGGTAAGTCAGCCCAATTCGTCCGAAGAGACCCTTTGCTGAACGACATCTCGGCTCTGGAGACCTTTGGATCAGGCCGGTTCTCCGGCATGTCAACGCGCCAGGTTTACTGGCCACCACTCTTCGAAAGGAAAGAGCGATGTCGATTACTGTAGAGCGCAAAGCTGAGCTCATTAAAGAATTCGCGACCAAAGAAGGCGACACCGGGTCTCCGGAAGTCCAGGTTGCGATCCTCACTGAGCGGATCAACAACCTGACTGAACACTTCAAGGGTCACGGCAAGGACAATCATTCCCGTCGCGGTCTTCTGAAGATGGTTGCGCAGCGCCGGTCCCTTCTGGACTACACGCGCGGCAAAAGCGAAGAGCGTTACAAGTCGCTGATCGAGCGTCTTGGTATCCGCCGCTAAGGTCGGTAACAAAAATTACGCGGTGGGCAAGATGCCTGCCGCGTTTTTTCTAGGGCGAATTTCGCCGAAAACGCAGATCGGATCTGATGTGTGGTTCGGCAGCGCTCTTGAGTGTTTCAATATCAATGGGAACACTCTATAGAAACCTCGTGACATGTCATGGGGCAGGATTGCCGGCTCCTTTCTTTCAAAGGCTGAAAGCAGCTCGTTGTCTTGCCCGTGACCTGTCAACCGGTAACCGGCCCATCCGGGGCCGACCGGGAATGTGTTCGTCCCACAAGGCTGTACCGAATGCAGCGGGACGCGCAAATCTGTAAGGAATGATGATGTTTGATATTCATCGTGTAGAAGTCGAGTGGGGCGGACGTCCGCTCATTCTCGAAACGGGCAAGGTCGCCCGTCAGGCCGACGGCGCAGTTATGGCGACTTACGGCGAAACCAAGGTTCTGGCGACAGTCGTGTCTGCCAAGGAACCGAGACCGGGCCAGGATTTTTTCCCGCTCACCGTGAACTACCAGGAAAAGGCGTTTGCCGCCGGTAAGATCCCGGGTGGCTACTTCAAGCGTGAAGGCCGTCCGTCCGAGCATGAGACCCTGACCTCCCGCCTGATCGACCGTCCGATCCGTCCGCTGTTCGCAGACGGTTACAAGAACGACACGCAGGTCGTGATCACTGTTCTGTCCCACGACATGGAAAACGCACCGGACATCCTGGCAATGGTTGCAGCTTCTGCTGCCCTGACCCTTTCCGGTGTTCCGTTCATGGGTCCGATCGGTGGCGCACGCGTTGGTTACATCAACGGCGAATATGTTCTGAACCCGCTGGTTGACGACATGCCAGAATCCGCTCTGGATCTGGTTGTTGCCGGTACCAACGACGCCGTTCTGATGGTGGAATCGGAAGCCAAGGAACTGGACGAAGACACCATGCTCGGCGCGGTGATGTTCGGCCACAAGGGTTTCCAGACGGTCATCGACGCAATCATCAAGCTGGCGGAAACCGCTGCGAAAGAGCCTCGTGAACTGTCCATTCCGGACCATTCCGCTCTGTTCGATCAGGTCAAGTCACTTGCCGCAGAAGAACTGACTGCAGCTTACAAGATCACTTCCAAGACCGACCGCAAGAATGCTGTTGACGCCGCCAAGGCAAAGGTCGTGGAAGCCCTGATCACCAACGCTGCCGAAGGTGAAGCACCGGAAGCGACCGTTCTTGGTGAACAGTTCAAGAAGCTGGAAGCCGAAATCGTTCGCGGTGCAATTCTCGACACCGGTCACCGCATTGACGGTCGCGACCTGTCGACCGTCCGCGCGATTTCCTCCGAAGTCGGCATCCTGCCGCGCGCGCACGGATCTTCACTGTTCACCCGCGGTGAAACCCAGGGTCTCGTAGTTGCGACCCTCGGTACCGGTGAAGACGAGCAGTTCATCGATCTTCTGGAAGGCACTGTGAAGTCTCACTTCATGCTGCACTATAACTTCCCGCCTTACTCCGTCGGCGAAACCGGTCGCATGGGCTCTCCGGGGCGTCGCGAGATCGGTCACGGCAAGCTGGCTTGGCGTGCAATCAACCCGATGCTGCCGCAGCACCACGAGTTCCCGTACACGCTGCGTGTCGTTTCCGAGATCACCGAATCCAACGGTTCGTCTTCTATGGCAACCGTTTGCGGCACCTCTTTGGCGCTGATGGATGCCGGTGTGCCGTTGAAGGCACCTGTTGCCGGTATTGCCATGGGCTTGATCAAGGAAGGCGAGCGCTTCGCGGTCCTCTCCGACATCCTCGGTGACGAAGACCACCTCGGCGATATGGACTTCAAGGTTGCCGGTTCTGAAAACGGCATCACCTCTCTGCAGATGGACATCAAGATCGACGGTATCACCGAAGAGATCATGAAAGTTGCTCTGGGGCAGGCGAAAGACGGCCGTATTCACATTCTCGGTGAAATGGCTAACGCCATCACCGAGGCCCGCTCCGAGCTTGGTGAACACGCACCGCGCATCGAAATGATGAAAATTCCGGTCGACAAGATCCGTGAAGTCATCGGTTCGGGTGGTAAGGTTATCCGCGAAATCGTCGAAAAGACCGGCGCGAAGGTCAATATCGAGGACGACGGTACCGTCAAGATAGCGTCTTCCGACGGCAAGGCGATCAAGGCCGCTGTCAACTGGATCAACTCCATTGCGGCCGAGCCGGAAGTGGGCGTGATCTACGAAGGCACCGTTGTGAAATGTGTCGACTTCGGTGCATTCGTAAACTTCTTCGGTGCGAAGGATGGTCTGGTTCACATTTCCCAGCTGGCTCCGAAGAAAGTTGCCAAGGTCACGGATGTGGTCAAGGAAGGCGACAAGGTCTGGGTCAAGCTCATGGGCTTTGATGAGCGCGGTAAGGTGCGCCTGTCCATGAAGGTCGTCGACCAGGAAACCGGTCAGGAAATTCCAAGAGACAACGCTGCCGAGTAAGCCGTTGCCTGTTTGAAAAGAAGCGCGCGGGGATGAAAATCCCCGCGCGTTTTTCTTTGAAAAAAGATCAGCCGGCTCTTTGCGCCAATTCGCTTGCGTAAGGCTTGTTGGCGACATATTCGCGGAAGTCCCGCGCCGGCATTGGCTTGCCGAGATAAAACCCTTGTATCAACCGGCACCCGAGGTCGGCCAGGACGTCGCACTGCTGGCGTGATTCTGCGCCTTCACCGACAACTTCTATATCCAGCTTCGATGCCATGGAGATGATCGCTTCCACCAGCGCATGGTCATCCTTGTCGCTTTCCAGATCCATGATGAATGACCGGTCGATCTTCAGGATATCGATCGGCAACCGTTTGAGATAGCTGAGCGACGAGTATCCGGTTCCGAAATCGTCCAGCGAGATCCGCACGCCGAGGCTCTTGATTGCGTTCAAAAGAGCAACCGGATCGATCCGGCTATCATCGAACATCACGCTTTCCGTCATTTCAAAACGCAGATTGCCCGGCTGCATTGCTGTTTCATCAAGAATGGCCTTGATGGAGCTGATGAAACCATCTTCGCGGCATTGGCGCGGCGAGATGTTGACGCCCATGCTGTTGACATCCAAGCCTTCTGCGAGACAAGCCATGTGGAATTGACAGGCTTTGCGCAAAACTTGCTTGCCGAGCGGCACGATGAGACCGGATTCCTCGGCAATCGGGATAAACTCGCTCGGCGGAACCTGCCCGAGTTCCGGATCGTTCCAGCGCGCCAGCGCCTCGCAACCGGCGATATTTCCAGTCTGATAATCGATGATCGGCTGATAATGGATATCGATCTCTTCCCGTTCGATAGCCTTGCGAAGGGCAGTTTCGAGACGAAGCATGCGTGTGGTGCGCTCGTTCATCTGTCTTGAGAAAAACCGGAACCGGTTGCCGCCATCCGATTTGGCCTGGTACATCGCCGCATCCGCTTGCCGCATCAGGCCATCCTGATCCTGCCCGTCATAGGGATAAACCGTGATACCGATACTGGCGGTCAGGAAAAAATCCCTGCCATCTTCAACGTCAATTTTCCTGGCAACTGCTTCCAGGATCGCCAGTGCCTTGTGCTCGATCTCCCATTCGTCTTCGCAGCCCGGTAAAATGACTGCAAATTCGTCACCGCCCAATCTTGAGACGGTTTCGTTGCCTTCAGTTGCAGCGTCAATCCTCGCCCCGAGAACCTTGATGATCTCATCGCCGAAGCCGTGGCCGAACGTGTCGTTTATGGCTTTGAAACGGTCCATATCGACCATCAGGAGGGCGGCCATGTTGCCACTGCGTTGGGCTTGGGCCACAGCTTGGCTTAAGCGATCCAGGAAGAGGTTACGGTTCGGAAGTTTGGTGAGCAGGTCATAGTTGGACTGAAGCTCGATCAGTTTTTCCTGCTCTTTGCGATCCGAGATATCAAGCACGGTTACATAGATCGATGGTTGATCGTTCCAGGTGGTCAGACGCACATGTTGCTCCAGCCAGACCGTCCCGCCAGCCTTGCTTAATCCCTGAACTTCGTAAACGGCCGGCACAACCTCGCCACGTTTTCTGAGTTCATGGTAGTTCATCAGTCTATCCCGCTCGAACGGGGCGTAGATTTTCCAGAGCGATTGGCCGATCAGTTCTTCCGGATGTTCGACAGGGTAATCCAGCATCTCCATCATGGCGTGGTTCGCATAAACGATCGTACCTCCCTTGTGCACGACAACGCCCTGGAGTGAGTCGTCGATAAGTTCCCTGAATTGCGCGTTGGTTTTGTGAACCGACTCGAATGCTTCTTCAAACAGCGAACCGAGCTGATTGAACTCCGTGATCCGACCGGGCCGATATTCTTCAAGGGTACCCCGGTTACGTCGTGCAGTTGCGTATTTGACAAGCGAAGACAGAGATGGGGCCGTGAAGCGGTTCAGGATCAGAACAGCGACAAGGGAGGCGAGGGTGACGTAAATCAGGAAAGGAACAAAAAACTCCAGATACGTTGCCTGGGTGTTTTTGACGATTTCACTCGGTTCGTCGGTATAGACGTAGATGGGGTGGTGGTGCTCGTCGACATAAAGAACGGACTTTGTGTAAAGGTGCCCGCGTTGAAGCAGGTGGTTTGTCTCGGAAAGAAAGCCAATTACCTTTGCGAAATTTGCCGGATTGCTCAGGTCGCCGGTACTGGCCAGATTTTCGTCCTCGTGAACGATTGCAACGCTGCTGACCCCGAGCGTGTCCGTGAGCGTCTCAAGCAGTGAAGGTGAATTGTTCAGGACGGTGCCACCAACCAGTTTAGCAACAATCTGCCCGCTGTCCGGATTGGTGATTGGAATGGCAATCACTGCGGCCAGCGTCATCGGCGACGTCGATTTGTCGTCGTAAAACTGCCAGACGTCAGATGGGATAGTCGCCAGCAAATCGTCGGGAAAGACGGTTGCAACGTCAAAATGCGCGAGACTTGCATCCAGCCAACCAGGGTGATGCTCCGCATTCAGGATCAGAATATCGGGTTGCGGACCGGAGGGATTGTTGCCGAGATGCCCTAAAATGCGGCCTGCTTCCTGTTCGTTTTGCATCTCTATGGCATCGATCAGGTTCTTGTCTGCTGACGCAGTGCGGAGCTGGTTTTCAATCTGTCTCAGGTGCGTTTCGAACACGAGGCCCGCAAGTGCGTTTTCTTTCTGCGTTTGCCGTTCGATTTCCATTTCCGCCAAGGAGAGACTGCCGAGATAGGTGATGCCGAACAAGGCAACAGCCGTGACAATCAGACCCACGAAAAACAGGCCCAAAACAATGCGGCTGTATTTAACGCCCGTGGCTTTCGTCATGTTGCGTGTCGGAATGTTTGTGCCTCGAGTATTTTCTATGCTGCGCTGAGTCCGCCGAACTCACAAGCTTAAAGCCTGGAATACTGGCAGATCACGCATTCCCGTTCTGTTGGGTTTGAACTGAACATTTATAAATTCAGTCAAAGGTTGTAGTTTCAGCTTTTCCTCTACCAGTAAGGGAATAGTTTAGTGGTGGATTATTTATTTCAGATTTGATGATGAGATTAGATTATCTGAAGGTAATTAAAAAAGGTCAAAATAATTCGGTTGAAGAAAAGTATGTATACGCGGCGGCATCAAGCAGTTTCATAAACTAAGGTCTGCATTTCGATTTACATGAGCAGGTAATCTTTTTCAAACCGGGTAAGATCTGAAACCTGATTCCGAACAGACATAAGACGCTGTATTGAAAGGATCGGCAGCCGCACGATATTGAAACCCAATTCCCTCTATCTGCCGTTTGCCTCCTACAGTGAAACTGCTATACCCCCACCGACAAGACAGTGAGAGGATGGACATGAGTCAGATGCGCTTGGTTGTCGTTGGAGCCGGCGGCAGGATGGGCCGGGCGCTGACACGCGCTGTAGTTGAAACTGCCGGAGCTGAGGTTGTGGCCGCCGTCGAGCGGGAAGGTGCAGAAAGTCTCGGTCAGGATGTGGGAGAACTCGCCGGAACGGGTGCCCTGGGCGTTGCCGTAACAGACGATCCGTTGACGGCTTTCGCGAAAGCGGACGGTGTTCTGGATTTCACCGCCCCGACAGCCAGCCTGTGGTTTGCCGAACTTGCAGCGCAGGCACGTATCGTTCATGTCATCGGAACAACCGGCTGGGCCGACGGCGAAGATGCGCCATTGAAGGCTGCAGCCCGTCACGCGCGGATCATCAAGTCGGGTAACATGAGCCTGGGTGTGAACCTGCTGGCCGCCCTGGTGCGCAAGGCTGCCGCCGCTCTGGATACCGATTTTGATATCGAAGTTCTGGAAATGCATCACAAGCACAAGGTCGACGCTCCTTCGGGAACAGCACTGCTGCTCGGAGAAGCTGCTGCCGAAGGGCGCGGCATTGATTTGGGCGATCATTCGGTTCGCTCCCGTGATGGCATCATGGATCCCAGGAAAACCGGTGATATCGGCTTCGCCACCTTGAGAGGAGGTTCCGTCATCGGTGAACATTCAGTGATCTTTGCCGGAGAAGGCGAGCGGATCGAACTGACACACCGGGCGGAAGACCGGCAGCTGTTCGCTCGCGGTGCCGTCAAGGCCGCTCTATGGGGCTTCGACCAGAAGCCCGGATTCTATTCGATGGCCGACGTTCTCGGCCTGGACAACTAATATTGCGTAGCTTGGTTTAAGGAGATTGGCATGGACCGCCTTCTTGTGCTCGTGCGACACGGGCAAAGTGACTGGAATTTGAAAAACCTGTTTACAGGCTGGAAAGACCCGGACCTGACGGAACAGGGCGTGGCGGAAGCGCATAAGGCGGGCGAGCAGATGCGCGATCTGAAGCTCACGTTTGACCTTGCATTTACTTCTGACCTGTCCCGCGCCCAGAAGACGCTCGACATCATTCTGGAGGAGCTGGGGCAGACCGGATTGGAAACCATCAAGGACCAGGCTCTGAACGAGCGCGACTATGGCGACCTGACCGGAATGAACAAGGACGAGGCCCGCGAAAAATTCGGAGAGGAGCAGGTGCATATCTGGCGTCGCTCCTATGACGTTCCGCCTCCCGGCGGAGAAAGCCTCAAGATGACGGCAGAACGTGTTCTGCCCTACTACAAGGCCGAGATCCTGCCGAAGGTCCTTTCAGGCAAGCGCACGATCGTTGCAGCGCACGGCAATTCGCTGCGTTCTCTCATAATGGAACTGGAAAATCTGAGCCCGGAACAGATCCTGAAGCGTGAACTTGGAACCGGTACGCCGATCATCTACCGTCTCGATGAAAACGGTGGCGTGTTGAGCGTCCAGGACCTGGCTGACTGAGCGTTCTCGCGTCAAGTCATGAAAAAGGCGGCCGGTGAGCCGCCTTTTTTGATGTTTAGACTTCAAAACCGCTTTGTGTCGCAACGTTCTTGAGAGGTCGCTCCGGACGTGCACCCACATGCCCGATCACATTCGCCGCACACACGCATCCCAGTTCTGCGGCGTCTGCAAGCTTGTAGTCGCGGGCCAGGCCAAACAGGAAGCCAGACGCGAACAGATCGCCTGCACCGGTCAGATCAACAACATTGTCAACCGTTTGAGCGGCAACCTTGACCGTTTCGTTCCTGCTGATGGCCATGGCGCCTTCCGCGCCAAGGGTCAGAGCTGTCAGCGCGTCGGTTTCCTTGGCAGCTGCAATGGCAGTTTCAATGTCGCCGGTCTGGTAGAGCGCCTTCAGCTCGTGCTCGTTGGCAAACAGAAGATCCACCACCTTGTCCGACATCAGCGACAGGAATTCACTGCGATACCGGTCGACGCAGAACGAATCCGACAGGGTCAACGCAACCTTGCGGCCGTTCTGGTGAGCGATTTCAGCCGCCTTCAAAAACGCCTTTTTGGCTTCTTCGGGGTCCCAGAGGTAGCCTTCCATATAAGTGACAGCGGATGCGGCGACCACGCTCTCGTCCACGTCGCCCGGACCGAATTCCGTGCAGGCGCCAAGATAGGTATTCATGGTGCGTTCGCCGTCGGGCGTAATCAGGATCATCGACCGGGCGGTCGGTTTGGAATCGCGCAGACGAGGCGTGTTGAAATAGACACCCGTGCCATTCATGTCGTGATAGTAACTGTCGCCCAATTCATCTTCGGCTATCTTGCCGAAATAGGCCGGCTTGCCACCGAGAGAGGCGATCCCGGCAGCGGTATTCCCCGCACTGCCGCCGGAAATCCGGACGGTCTGTCCCATTTTATCGAAAAGCCGTACCGCCTCGTCCGTGTCGATCAGGCGCATGGAGCCTTTGACAAGGCTTTCCTGCTGCAGGAAGTCTTCCTCCACATGCCCAAAGACATCGCAAATGGCGTTCCCGATGCACAACGCATCAAATCTTGTTTCGGTCATTAAGTCCTCTGAAATCGTCCGCGTGCGCAGCGTTTAGGAGTTTGGATTGGGTCTGAGTGCCCGGTTGGCTTCCGGTTCCTTAATTTTCTCCCGGAAGGGGCTTGCCCTGTAAACGCCGAGAATATTGAGTTCGGCGCAGAAAAATGCCAGTTCCTCAAGCGCAAGAGCAACGGAGGGATCCTCCGGATGGCCCTCTACGTCTGCATAGAACATGGACGCGAAAAACTGGCCTTCCAATTGATAGGATTCCAGCTTTGTCATGTTGACGCCGTTGGTGGCAAAGCCGCCAAGCGCCTTGTAAAGGGCAGCCGGCACGTTGCGAACCCTGAAAATGAAAGTTGTGATGACAGGTTGGCCGTTGTGGGCGGCTTCCAGCTTGTCACGTGAAAGAATGACGAACCGGGTCGTATTGTGGGCTTCATCTTCAACATCCCGGCGCAGAATATCCAGATTGTAGATTTCCGCGGCCATTTCCGGAGCGAGCGCTGCGATTGTGGGATCGTTCCATTCCGCGACCTGGCGGGCAGAACCGGCCGTATCGCCTCCCACCACCGCGGTCAGCTCCAGCTCGCGGATCACATTCCGGCACTGGCCGAGCGCATGAATATGGCTCTGCACCTTCTCCAGGCCATCCAGACTTGCCCCTTTGGGGGCCATAAGCTGGAAGCGGATCGGCATGAAATACTCACCGATTATATGCAGGTTCGATTTCGGCAGCAGGTGGTGAATATCCGCAACCCGGCCGGCGACCGAATTCTCGATCGGTATCATTGCAAGATCGGCGCTGCCATCCGCCATGGCGGAAAAGCAGTCCTCGAAGGTCGCGCAGGGAATGGCCTCATAGTCGGGGTAAACACTCCGGCAGGCCATATGGGAATTGGCCCCGGTTTCTCCCTGAAAAACGATTTTCTTTCTGTCAGTCATAATCTTTCCGTTTCAGGCCTCTGGCTCAGGAAACTCGATAGGCCGCCCGGGCGCGTTCGAGATCATCGGGCGTATTCACGTCCATGGGAGCGCTGTCAATAATCGATACGTCTATCCGCATTTCAGCTTCGAGTGCACGCAATTGTTCCAACTTTTCTCGTATTTCAAGCGGTGAGGGCGGCAATTCAACGAATTTTGCCAGCGCTGCGCGTCGATAGGCATAGATTCCGATGTGATGATAAAGTGGTCCGTCACCGCTTGGAGCTGTGGCCCGGGTAAAATAGAGCGCACGGTGGTGACCCTGACCATTCGGAGTTGTGACGGCTTTCACAAAATTGGGATCGTCCCGGAACTCAAATCCCTTGAATTCCGTCATGATAGTGCCGATTGCGACCCCTGGAACCGTGAGGGGAGCGAACGCTGCGCGAATCGCTTCCGGCGCTATAAGCGGCACATCTCCCTGCACATTCAGTATGACGTCGTGTTTTTCGTCGGGGTCAACCAATCCCGCAGCTTCGTAGATCCGGTCGGATCCTGAGGCGTGATCCACCCGTGTCATGATGGCCGTACCACCATGGTCTTGAACGGCCTCGGCAACGTCCTTGTCGTCGCAGGCCACCGCAACCGGGCCGATGTCAGCGTTCTGGGCTTGCTCCAGAACCCGCACAATCATTGGTTTTCCGCAAATATCCAACAGTGGCTTGCGGGGAAGACGGGTTGCTGCAAGGCGCGCCGGAATAATGACAAGTGCAGAAGTCAATCGGGTCTCCATTCAGGCCTGCACGGCCGTCATAAGTGTGAAAAAAACGCTGCCGCGTCCGTTTGTCATATCTCTTGCCCTTTTAAAGCTATGGACAGCAAGGTCAAAAAATTTGTAGGTTCCGGCAAAATTCGAAAAGCTGATAGGGTTCGCGACAATGTTGCGGGCCCGGACGCGTATGAGCTTGGAGCCGGAGAGAATGGATTCCTTTACGCTGAACAAGGCCGCCGGGGCGGTCCTGATGGTGCTTATTTTGACTATGGGTGTTGGGATTGTATCCGACATCATTTTTAAACCGACGATCCCGGGTGAGCCCGGTTACGAAATCGTTCTTGAAGCAGCGCCAGACTCAACGTCAGTGGTTGAGGCGGTTCCGGAAGTCGAGCCGATCTCCGAACGCCTGATCGCGGCATCCGCAACTGCAGGCGAGAGCGTAGCCAAGAAGTGCACCGCATGTCACACTTTCGAAGAGGGAGGCGCAAACAAGGTTGGCCCGGCACTTTGGGACATCGTCGGACGTAAGCCTGGCGGTGTGGACGGTTTCCGGTATTCTTCGGCGATGACTGCATATGGCGGTGAAAATTCCGAGTGGACATACGAAGGCCTGGACCACTTCCTGCAGTCGCCTAAAAAATACATCAACGGTACGTCGATGGGTTTTGCCGGTCTGCGCAAGCCTGAGGACCGTGCGAACATGATTGCTTATCTGCGCGAGCACTCCGGCTCACCGAAACCATTGCCTTCCGAGTAATAGCGGAAGTAGATCTCGACAGTCAGCTTGATCTGACTCAAGGGAAGAATTAAGGCCGGGCCTGGTGCCCGGCCTTATTTATTTGGATTATATCAAAAATTAACGGATTTAACGTTACGTAGTCTGGTTGAAATTTGAATTGGGTCGGTGGAGCCGTATGGGGGCTAATCTGGCGAGGCATTTGTTATTCCGGTTGAACGGAGCGTGGTCTGCATCCATCGTTGCGATCGTTTGCATTCTTGTCGGCGCTGCAATCACGGCACATGTCGGTCAGCTCGTCAGGAACGAACAGGTTTCGCAGCATAAACGGGAGGCGTTCGCCGGACTGTCCGAAACACGTGCGCGTCTCGAGGGCGAATTGAGCCGTACTGTAGCTCATGCGCTGGGGATCAGGGCCTATGTCGCGCAGTTTTACGACAGGCCATTTGACATGGCGGACTACAGTGAGATTGCGACCGATCTACTTGAGGCAAACCCGTCTATCCGATCAATCGGCCTGGCACCGGACAACATTCTTCGCGCGGTTTATCCGTTCGAACCGAACAAGGCTGCAATCGGCCTGAACTACCGGATGAATGCGTCTCAATGGCCGGCAATCCAACAGTCGATGCTGACCAGGGAAGTGATTATTTCCGGTCCGTTGGAGCTGGTTCAGGGCGGAAGAGCGTTACTGATCAGAATCCCGGTATTTCCCGCGACCTATCCCGGCGAGCCGATGATGGAGCGGGCCTATTGGGGAATTGCAACCCTTGTTCTTGATGAAGAACGCTTGATGGCAGCAGCTGGTATCGAAAATGTCGTCAACGGACTTCGGATCGCAGTGGTTGAAAGGAACGCCGACGATCCCGCGAAGAGCAGTATTTTCGGCGACGTTTCAGTTCAAAATCAGGATTTCGTTTCCTTGCCCCTGAATTTGCCCGGAGGCCTCAATTGGGAACTCGAGGGCTACCCGCAAGGTGGCTGGTCAGGTGATGGACGTAATGTCTGGCTTACCCAGATCATTGGCGGTTTGATTTCACTGGCCTTCGGGATCATGGCGTTCCTGCTCATCAGTGAAGTCTACAAGGTGAGATCGCTGGCACTCCGCGATCCTCTGACGGGGCTCGCAAATCGCCGACTGCTCGCCGATCGGATGCAGCAGCTTGCTGCAATGAGCGAACGATCAGGGACGGGATTTGATATTTTTTATGTCGATCTTGATGCCTTCAAGGCCGTTAACGACACCTTTGGTCATGCGGTTGGCGATCAGCTCCTGATCGAGGTTGGCCGAAGATTAAAAACCCAGGTTCGGCAATCCGACACGGTGGCGCGGGTAGGCGGCGATGAATTTATCGTGTTGACGCCGGGCGACATGGAGAGGGACGGAAAACAGGTCTTTCTCACACGTCTATCAGAAAAAACTGGCGGGGTTTTCGAGTGTTCCGGCGCCAGGATCGATGTAAACGCCAGTATTGGCAGCGCAAATTATCCGGCAGATGCTGGATCTGTTGAAGATCTGCTCAAAGTGGCAGATGGGCGCATGTATGCGCAAAAGGACAGAGCCAAGCAAAACATCAAGAATATTTTAGGGGAAGACGTCCCCCAGGCAGGTTAAATTTCTGTCATATCGGCATAGAGCTGGTGACGTTTGGCCAGCTGATCCCTACACTGTATGCAGTGCCCGATTACTTGGGACCGTAAACCGAAAAGGGACGGAGAAGCCGATGGTGCTCAGATGGTGCGCAACAAACGCGACTGCAGCTGGTCTTGTGCTGGCAAGTGCATTGACCTTCACTGGACTGGCGCTCAGTCCGGTTCGCGCGGAAGAGCCACAATGGCAGCACGCTTCAGCCTTGAACGGCACTCCCAAATACGCCTCTGATGTCTCCCATTTCGATTACGTCAATCCGGACGCGCCAAAGGGTGGAACGGTCAGGCTGGCGAGCCGAGGCGGGTTCGATTCGTTCAACATCCTTGCGCAGAAAGGAAGCCTCGCACCCGGCCTTGCCCTTATCTACGAAAACCTGATGGAACCATCGCTCGATGAAGAGGACATCAGTGCGCAGTATGGGGCGCTTGCCGATGGGGTGCGGTTTCCGGACGACTATTCCTGGGTCGAATATCGGTTGAACCCGGACGCGAAGTGGCATGACGGCGAACCTGTCACCGCCGAAGATGTGATCTGGTCCTTCGAGAAGGCGATCGAGCTCGATCCGCAGCGTAAATTTTACTTCCAGAATGTAACGGATACCGAAATCGTCGATGACCGGACCGTCCGCTTCACATTCGACACGGCTGGAAATCGCGAATTGCCCAAAATCATGGGACAGCTGTTCATTTTGCCGAAGCATTGGTGGGAGGGAACCGACGACAAGGGTGAAAAACGCGATATTTCCCGCGCAACGCTGGAGCCTCCGCTCGGTTCGGGTCCCTACAAGATCAAAAGCTTCTCACCCAATCGCAACGTGGTTTATGAGCACGTGGACGATTACTGGGGAAGCGACCTTCCCATCCGGGTCGGCACCAATAATTTCGACGAAATACGCTACATTTCCTTTCTCGATGATTCCGTGCAATTCGAGGCGTTCAAAGGGGATCAGTACGACTATCACGTTGAGCGTAGTTCGAGCCAATGGGCAAAACGATACGACTTTCCGGCGATCAGGGACGGACGTGTTGTAAAGGAGATCTTTCCGGACAACTCTTCGGGTGTCATGCAAGGGTTTTTCCTGAACCTGCGCCGCGACAAGTTCCAGAACCCGGATGTACGCCAGGCCTTGAACTATGCCTATGATTTCGAAACAACAAACGAAATCGTTTCGGCCGGACTTCTGAAGCGCATCGGGTCCTATTTTGCAGGAACCGAACTTGCGTCTTCAGGATTGCCGGAAGGCAAGGAGCTCGAAATCCTGGAAGAGGTTCGTGACCAGGTCCCACCCGAAGTCTTCACCGAGGAATTCAAGAACCCTGTGGGCGGTTCGCAGCAAAATGTCCGTGCCAATCTGCGTGAAGCCGTGAAACTGCTGCGCAAGGCCGGTTACGAACTCAAAGATCGCAAGATGATCGATCCGGCAACCGGCGAGCAATTGACCATCGAATTCCTGTATCGGGACAAGGCCAGCGAGCGGACCCTGCTGCCATATTCCAAGAACCTGGAAAGCATCGGCATCAAACCGGTTCTGCGACTGGTCGATACCTCGCAATATATCAACCGCGTCCGGAGCCGTGATTTCGATGCGACGGTCCTGGCAATCGGCCAGTCGCTGTCACCGGGCAACGAACAGCGTGAATACTGGGGATCGGAAGCCGCCGACAACCCGAGCTCCGCGAATTATGCGGGTATCAAGAACCCCGCGATCGACCATCTGATAGACAAGGTGATTTTCGCTGAGGATCGGGACAGCCTCGTCGCCGCAACCCATGCGCTCGACCGGGTGCTGCTGTGGAACCACTATGTTGTGCCGCAATTCTATTCCGATGAAACCCGGACCGCTCGCTGGAACAGGTTTGCTCATCCGCAAAACATGCCTGAATTCAGCACCGGGTTCCCGACGATCTGGTGGTACGACCGGGAACTGGCGGACAAGACGGGAGCGGCAAAATGAACGCGATGTCAGGTCCCTCCCGACGGCGATTGTTGAAACTGACCGGGGCGGCAGGGCTATCCGCCGCCCTGCCGCTTGTTCCGGTCTCTGCGATCGCTGCGACCGGTACGGCAGTCTCAGGTGCTCGTCACGGCTTGTCCGTTTTCGGTGATCTGAAATACGGCCCGGATTTTACCCATTTCAGCTATGTGAATCCCGATGCACCCAAGGGTGGCAAATTCACGTTCTTTGCTCCGTATTGGTTTTTCAATCAGAATGCTCGCACCTACAACACGTTCAATTCCTTCATCCTGAAGGGCGATGCACCACCGCGAATGGAGCTGTGTTTCGACAGCCTCATGGTCCGTGCCTATGACGAACCGGATGCCATGTACGGCCTTTTGGCCGAGACGGTCGAAATTTCGGAAGACGGCAACACTTATATATTCAATCTGCGCCCGGAAGCCCGGTTCCACGACGGTTCAAAACTGACAGCCGAGGATGTGGCCTTCTCGCTGATGCTGCTGAAAGCGGATGGTCATCCCCAGATCAGCCAGAACCTTCAGGAGTTGCAGGACACGGAGGTTCTGGAAGAGTACCGTGTTGCTGTGCATTTTTCAGGCAACCAGACCCGCCAACTGCCGTTGTTCGTGGCGGATCTGCCGATTTTCTCCAAGCGATATTACACTGCTTACGACTTCAAGCAGAGCACGTTGACAGCCCCCCTGTCCTCCGGCCCTTACAAGGTCGGCAAACATGCGGTCGGCCGATATGTGGAGTATCAGCGGGTGCAGGAGTACTGGGGCAAGGATCTGCCGGTCTGGGCCGGACATAACAATTTCCAGATCATCCGTGTTGATTTTTACAGAGACCTCCAGATTTCCTTCGAAGCCTTCAAGAAAGGCAATATGGAATACAGGGAGGAGTTTTCTTCCAAGACCTGGTCGACGGAGTATAATTTCCCCGCCTTTGAGGAAAAACGTGTCGTTAAGGCGTCGTTTCCGGACGGTCGCCCATCCGGTGCGCAAGGCTGGTTTATCAATACCAGGCTGGAGAAATTCAAGGACCCCCGGGTTCGCCGCGCCTTGAGTTATGCCTTTGATTTCCAGT
>NZ_JAILWL010000068.1 GCF_025698965.1 Roseibium sp. | reverse complement strand
CGCCACCGGCATTGCGGTTCTGTGCCGCGCCATGGGTGTTGAAAACACCGATTATGCCGCTCTTTGCCGAGCCCGGGCGATGCACAACAAACAACCAAGTTCTACGATCGAGAACTGGATCGAGAATTACAAGTCCCTGACGGACAAGGATGCACGGCGGCTTCTCTCCTTCATGAAAATCCGGCTCGGCACGCTGCAGGCGCAGGCAGCCTAACGGCTGCGGCGCCGCTGTCATGTGCCAGGCTTAACCTCGCGCGTGACGACGGCAGCGCCTGCTTCCAAGGTTCTGTGGACCGGGCATTTATCGGCGATTTCCAGCATGCGCGTCCGGGTGGGTTCATCCAGGTCGCCTTCGAGCGTGATTAATCTTTCGAAACGGTCGACCTTGCCGCCCCGCGCCTTCAACTCATCCGCACAATCCTCACAATCGACGGCATGAACCTTGTCATGCAATACACGCGTTCCGATCCGGTCGATCGAAAGTCCCTTCCGGTCGGCATACATTCTGAGCGTCATCACCGTGCAGGCGCCAAGGGCAGCTGACAAATAGCCATAAGGGGACGGACCGCTATCCAGTCCGCCATAGTCAGCCGGCTCATCGGCAATCAGCCTGTGTTCGCCGCTGACTACCATGGCCTGAAACTTGCCCTGCCCGGTCTCGACGACTTCAACGCCCGCCTTCAGTTCGGAAGAACCAGTCGCAGCGGGTTTGTCCAGATAACCACTTACCCAACCGGCAATGACCCTCGCCGCATATGCCGCGTCATCGCTTCTCGTCAAGAGATGGTCAGCCTTGTCCAGTGACACAAAACTCTTCGGATGTCTGGCTGCGATAAAAATATTCGTGGCATTGTCGATACCCACGGTTTCATCAAGCGGTGCATGCATGACAAGAAGCGGTTTGCCGAGCCGCGATACCTTGTCTCTCACCGACTGTTCTTCCAGGTCATCGAGGAACTCGCTGCGGATTGTGAACGTTCGACCTGCGAGATCCACCTCGCCCTTTCCCTCTGAACGGATCAGGTCCACCGCACCCTTGAAGTTATGGATGACGTGATCGGCTTCGGATGGCGCCCCGATTGTAACAACAGCACGCACTTCCGGAATGTCTGATGCGACCGAGAGGACAGCTGCACCGCCAAGGGAATGGCCAATCAGGATCTGCGGCGCTTCGTAATTCTGGCGCAGAAAGTCGGCCGCACGTTTCAGGTCTTCGACATTCGAGGAAAATCCGGTCGACGAGAAATCACCACCGCTGCCGCCGAGGCCGGTAAAATCAAAACGCAGAACCGCAATGCCTTCCATGCTGAGTGTCCCGGCGATATGTCGAGCTGCGGGAATATCCTTGGAACAGGTAAAGCAATGGGCAAAGAGTGCGAATGCGCGGATTTTTCCTGCCGGAAGATCCAGACGGGCGGCGAGTCTGGCACCACGGGCGCCATCAAATTCCAGTTTCAGTGGACGAGTTGCCATTCTTTTGCCCTCCAGGGTTCGTCAGGGCGAATTCCACCTGTTCCGGACCAATAGCGCGGACCGACAGATGCAATTGCCACCTTCAGAATTACTCGATCCAGAAGTAGGCATGATGGCGGTTCCTGCAAATCACGGCTTGGTGTGAGAGCCGTGAGGCGCATTTAACCTGTCGAAACAGGCAATCACAGTCAGTCAGTTTCGTTCAGCAAGGCCTTCAAGCGGTTCTCTTCGTCTTCCGAGAGTTTCGTCTGCCCCGGTGCAGAAGCTTGCTGAAGACGCCTTGAGCGATTTCTGAGAGCCAGAATAATCGCAATCGCACCGGCCACCAGCGCGAGCGGTCCTGCGGCCCAAAGAACCAGTGTGTGCCACGCAAAGCGAGGCTTCAGCAGGACAAATTCGCCATATCGGTCGACCAGATAGTCAACAACTTCCGTGTCGCTGTCGCCGGCGACCAACCGTTCTCGCACGAGCACCCGCAGATCCTTGGCCAACGGCGCGTCGCTGTCGTCGATCGACTGGTTTTGACAGACCATGCACCGCAGTTCCGCGGAAAGCGCTCGCGCGCGCGCTTCCAGAGCCGGGTCGTCCAGAACCTCGTCGGGTGTGACTGCATGAGCCGCCCCGGTCAGAAGCAAGAAGCAAAGCGCAAGGCTGGTCATAAACGAACGGATCATGGTCCTACTCCGCAGGCACGGCAGCCGGAGCCACCTTGCGCTTGGCTGCCGGTTTCGGTGCTCCGATCCGCAGTCGCCGGTCCGCCATGGAGAAAGCCGCACCCAGAGCCATGATGACACTCCCGATCCAGATGAGCGTGATCAGAGGCTTGAAATAGACCCGCACATCAACAGCGCCATCCCCCCGGCTCTCGCCAAGCGACAAATAGAGCTGTGAGAAGCCGATCGTGTGGATACCGGCTTCTGTCGTCGGCATCTGGCGCGCCGTATAGACACGCTTCGACGGATCGAGTTCGGTCACATAGGCGCCAGCCTTGCGAATGGTGAAATGTCCGACTTCTTCCGTGTAGTTCGGTCCCTGCCGGGGAGCTGCCCCGTCGAAAGTGACTTCGTATCCGACCAGATTGACGGTGTCGCCGGGCCGCATTGTGGTAATCCGCTCTTCCTGAAAAGCAGATGCCGTGACAATTCCAAGGACAGTTACACCAATACCGAAATGGGCAATGGTCGTTCCCCAGGCAGAACCGGGCAACCCAAGCAGACGGGCAAAACCTCGTTTCGCACCAATCTCGAAGAACTTCACTCTGGTGACGATCTCGGCGATAGCGCCCGCCATCACCCAGACAGCCAACCCGACGCCGAGCGGCGCCAGAACCTTTTCCATGCCCCAGAGCCAGAACGTAAAGAGCGTCATCAACAGTGCCAGGCCCAGCGCTGCATAGAGCCTTTGTGTTGCCGCCAGCAGATCCCCCCGTTTCCAGGAAAGGACCGGTCCGAACGGTACGGCAATCAGAAGCGGTATCATCAGCGGACCGAAGGTCAAATTGAAGAACGGAGCACCGACTGAGATTTTTTCGCCCGTGATCGCGTCAAGCACCAGCGGGTAGAGTGTGCCTACAAAGACAGCCGCGGTGGCAGCCGTGAGGAAAAGATTGTTCAGAACCAGTCCACCCTCGCGGCTGATCGGAGCGAACAGTCCACCCTGTTTCAGCATCGGTGCCCGCCAAGCATAGAGCGACAGAGACCCGCCGATGAAAATGCAAAGAAGGGCAAGGATGAAAACACCGCGCGCCGGATCCGTGGCGAAGGCGTGAACGGAAGTCAGAACACCTGAACGCACCAGGAATGTCCCAAGCAAAGACAGGGAAAACGTGAAGATCGCCAGGAGAACCGTCCAGACTTTCAATGCTTCACGTTTTTCCATGACAATCGCGGAATGCAATAGTGCCGTGCCGGCCAGCCAGGGCATGAAACTTGCGTTTTCGACCGGGTCCCAGAACCACCATCCCCCCCAGCCGAGTTCGTAATAGGCCCAATAGGAGCCCATGGCGATACCGAGTGTCAGAAAACTCCAGGCCAGAAGCGTCCAAGGCCGTACCCAACGTGCCCAGGCTGCATCAAGACGGCCCAGGATCAGCGCCGCTACGGCGAAGGAGAAAGTGATCGAAAAGCCGACATAACCGACATAGAGCAACGGTGGATGGATTGCGAGGCCGATATCCTGAAGGATCGGGTTTAGATCGGCACCTTCCAGAGGCGGGTTCAAGACACGCTCGAACGGGTTGGATGTTGCCAGAAGAAACAGGAGAAACCCTGCTGAAACCCAAGCCTGGACGGCCAATGTCGCTGCCCTGAGATCCGCCGGAAGATTGCGGCCGAAAATGCCGACAAGTGCACCGAAAAACACCAGAATGAGGACCCAAAGCAACATCGAGCCTTCGTGGTTCCCCCAGACCCCGGTGAACTTATAGAGCATCGGCTTGGCGGAATGAGAGTTTTCCAGAACGTTCAGAACCGAAAAATCCGACGTCACATAGGCGATCGTCAACACAGTGAAGGATGCCAGGACCAACATGAATATCGTTACAGAGGCTGGTGGCGCGACAGCCATCAGACGCTGGTCTCCTGACAGCGCGCCCCATAGAGGCAGCACCGATTGCACTAGCGTCAGGGCAAATGCCAGGACAAGCGCGTAATGTCCGAATTCGACTAACATTGGAAGTTGCGTCCTGTACTAGTTTCCGTTGCCGCTACTGGGCTTCACCCTCGCCGCCCTGCCAATGGCCCTGTGCCTTCAAAGCTTCAGCCACTTCCTTGGGGACGTAGTTCTCGTCATGCTTTGCCAGCACGCTATCGGCGACAAATACGCCATCCGATCCAATCACGCCTTCCGTCACGACGCCCTGCCCCTCCCGGAACAGATCCGGCAAAATTCCTTTATAGGTCACGGCTACTGCATTTGCCATGTCGGTCACCCGAAAGCTGACCTCCGCATTGTCGGAACGGATCACGGATCCTTCCTCGACCAGCCCCCCAAGTCTGATCCGCTGACCGGTTGGAACTGTGCTTTGTGTGATGTCCGTCGGGCTTTGGAAAAAGACGATTTGATCGTTTAGAGCAAACAGGATCAATCCCAGCGCAACCGCGAGTACGGCGCCAGCCGATCCAATAAGGGTCAACCTTCTTTGCTTGCGTGTCATTTCTATTCCGTCCGAAGTCTTCAAGTGGCTGCACGTACGGCATGTCCGCACGCTGTTTGCTATCTAAGACCCTGTTAAACCAAGCTGGCTTGCGGCGTCCTTGATCAGAGACAATTGCTCAGGTTTATCCGCATAAGCTGCCTGTGCGTCTGCCAAGGCTGTTTCAGCTTTCTGCTTTTCACCCAGAACCATATAGGCCCGTATCAGGCGGTTCCATTCCTCGGGCGAGCCCCCATCCGCCTCGAGTCGTTCCGCCAGACCGCTGACCATTCCGCTGATCATCTGTTGTCGATCAGCGGCATCCATATCCTGGGCTGCCGCAATGTCTTCCGTCGATGGTCCCCCAAGTGCTGCGACAAGCGGACTGCCGCCATTCAGCTCGGCAAGTTGCTGCCGCGCTGCCTGTACCCAGGCCTCCGTTTCATCTGCTCCTTCAAGAAGTGCTTCCCACGCCTTGATAGCAGAGTCTTTTTTTCCTTCCTGGCCCAGTGCGATCGCGAGAAAAAATCTCGGTTTGACCGCGTCCGGCTCCATTTCGACAGCCTGCTCGAACGCTTGTCGCGCATCCGCTGAAACAAGTCCCTGATTCGCCATTGTCATGGCTTCACCCATATCGGTGAGCCAGTCCGGTCGGGGTCCGAGAATCCGAATGGCATTTGCATAAGCGCGCGCGGATGCCTGCGGCTGGCCAAGCGTCAAATAGACAGGTGCGATGACAGACCAGCCCTGACCATCTTCAGGATTATCAGCAAGATGCCGTTCGACCCTCGCCACCAGAATGTCCACCGACTGTTCTTCAGCAGGTGCATTGAGGCGTGTGGTGAGCGGCTGGTCCGGCACGTCCGGAGCACCAAGAGTGAAGTAAATACCCAGAGCCATAACCGGCAACGCAAGCAGAGCCAAAGCCTGTGCCAGCTTCAGCCTTGCTCCTTCGGACCGCGCTTCCGGTGTGCCGGAATTTTTGTCATGCGCAGCAAGAAGCCGGCGTGCGACTTCGGTCCTGGCAGCTTCCGCAGCCCCCGGGTCGATCAGTCCACGTTCCAGCTCGCTGTCAATCGCTGCCAGTTGATCGCGATAAACCTCTTCATCCGCATTTGCAGCGGATGCGGCCGGGAAACGCTTTGTCCTCGACAGCGGAACCAGTACAGACAGGGCCGCTACCCCTGTCATTACAGCGATTAAGATCCAGAAAACCATGGCGGCACTATAGACATTTCAATCGGGGCAATTGCAAGACTGTTGCACTGTGACCGGCAGTCGCGCCAGTCACATTGAGTTTGGTCAATAGAAATGGTCGAATTTACGCAACCAGAATCGGGGCTGCTATCGCCGCCCTAGCGCGCTTGCGACGAGCTTGCGTTCGGCAGTTGGTGCTGTGCTTCCAGCTGTACCCTTGGCTTTGGAAACGGCCGATTGACGGCTGCGGCGCAATTGAGCCGCATAGTCTGCACCAAAATAGATTTCTGAAAGCGTGATCGCGGCATCCGCGGCTGCAGTCTGCGCTTCCAACTGCTGGCCGTGCGCCTTTCCAAGATCTGTAATCAGCGAACGCGTTACGATTTCCAGCGTCTGCTCGACGGCCTGGCGCGTGCGCTTGCTGACATCGTTGACTGCGAAAGTTTCCGAGGCGTTGCGTGACATGGTGACAACCCGAAGAATTCGCACCGCTTCATCAATTGCTGCCTGATTGACCTGCAACTTGCCGCTCTTGTCGAATTTCGGCACCTGCAGAGCACGCCGGATAGCGCCATGTGCATTGTTCAATTCTCTGGTCACTTCACCGGAGATGCTTCGTTTGGTCTCCGATAGACGCTTGTGCCACTTGCCGCTCAGCGACAGATCCATATCGCGTTCAACCCCGCGAACAAGCGCATGATATTCGCCCAGCGCCTGGGAGAAAGCGACCGGATCGGGATTGTTGTTGCGGTGTTCCAGTGCAAGGATCTGCAGTCGTTCTGCCTCGCTCATGACAACATCGACAAAAGGGGCGAAGGGCGAATTTGCGATGACCTTGGGGTCGGTATCACCTGCCAAACGCCCGGCAAAGGTGCACAAGGCAGACGGTGTGTCGGCGCGATCAATCAGCGCTGCGGCAATAACCGGGATATGGTCGGGGAAACGTGAAGAGCATTTGTCGACCAGTCGCAGCACGTCCGTGTCCTGCTTCAACCGATGTTCATTGACGCGATCCGGAATATTTTGAAGGAACGGCAAAAGCCAGCGCTCGGCGGCAAAGATCTTCTGAATGTCGACAAGTTCGGCAATTCCGCGCTCGCCTCCAAGTTCAACACCGATACGGCGTCGCTCCTTTTCCGATGTCTCACACTTTTCCAACGCAGTGCCGATGGCGTCGACGGCACGTGAGCGCAGGGCCTGGACGAGAGCGTCAACCCGTTCACCGCTCACGGCTGCGTTGCCCGCCTGGTCCAGAACCATACGAACATCGACGGCGATCAGGTCGCGGCTGAGCCATGTCCAGACACGATCAAGAACAGCCCTGTTGATCCGACCCTCCTGGCGGTTCGGCAAAGTCTCGTTGATCAGAAAATCTTCCAGCGGGGAAAAAAACAACCGCTGGATCTGGCTCCGTCGATGGTCGCCACCGGGCAGTTCAAGGGGGCCCTTTTGCGGCTTGCGCAGCAAAGTCACAGCAGCAGCAAGAATGAGATTGAGATGGGGATCCTTGTCTTTTTGAGCCTTGGCTTTTTCCAAATTCCGGACCAGCGCCTCAACCGCTTTGGGGTTGAGGCTGCTCAGATAGGTCTTCAATTTGGTCTCAAGCTGATCTGAGTAGCTCATTCAGTGCGTCAACATCACCGCGGTCTCTAATCGCGCAATGATACCTGCACAAGACTTAAGCAAGTGTTGAGAATATTTCTATGAACCTTGCGGATACGAAGGCTTTCCGGCGAGCCGTCTAACCGATTACCTGCCAATTTCCGCGTTCAGTTTCACAAGCTGTACCGCGCGCCTGCAGGGTCTGCCCCTGAAGCACCATCTCGTGAGTGAACTCCCGGCAGCTCGTGTCGTTGACCGAATAGACCGGCCCGGGTCTGACTTGACCACTGCGACCGGTGCGCTCGTTCTGCCAGGCAACAGACACGCCGATACCGCGAGCTCTCAGGGCCCTGTTCTGTGCGTCTTCGGCCGCCTTGCGGTCAGATGGTTCCAGCGCGTCGCCAAATTCGTTGTTCACCAGAACCGAAATCGCTGTATTGGCTTCAGATCCGCTTACATTGCTGTTGGGATCACCAAAAAACGAGCCTGCTCCCCACGCTCCGCTTTGATTTGCACCTGACGTCAATGAGCAGCCGGACAAAGCCGTGACAAGAACAAGACATGTGGCAGTGCGCAATCGCATGCTTGGAGGCTCCTAAGAGGCGTGAAGGCCGGTGTGATCCGGCAACAGAATCAGTGTTATTTTCACTTTGTGGCCGAACTTGGCCACAATCCAGTCTTTTGGCCAGTGATTTACGTCACACTCCATCACAGTCAGTTCAGACGTTGCAGAAGAACCACGCTGAATTTACTCATTCACGGCTCAAGGCCGGCAGCGTCAATGTTGCTTTCAAGCCTCCGAGTGAAGTTCCATCCAACTCGAATGTTCCCCCGTAAAGTGCTGCAAGATCAGCAACAATTGACAGTCCGAGACCGGTTCCAGGAACTGTTTCATCCAGGCGTCTGCCACGTTTCACTGCTTCTGCCCTCTGCTCGCGGGTCAGTCCCGGCCCGTCATCCTCAACCGTGATTGAAAACATCTCCCGATTTGTCGCCGGGTCATCGAGAGGGGCCACTTTGACGATAACGCGTGAATCGGCCCACTTGCAGGCGTTGTCGATCAGGTTGCCGCTCATTTCCTCCAGATCCTGGCTTTCGCCCCGAAACCGGATCGGAGTCGTCTGATCAAATTCAACAGTCACGCCTTTGTCCTGATAGATTTTGCCCATGGCCCGGTTGAGCCGCCCAAGGACGGGTTCGGTCTCGCAGGAAACACCGATCACCCGTCGCTGTGCCGCCATCCGGGCCCGCTCAAGGTGATGCTGGATCTGAGTGGACATGATTGCTGCCTGTTCAGACATCTTTTCCGCAAGTGGACCACCGGCAGACCGGGCCTCGTTGGAAATGACGGAAAGAGGTGTCTTCAAGCCGTGTGCAAGATTGCCGACATGGGTCCGTGCCCGCTCTACGATCTCCTTGTTGGAGACAATCAATCCATTCAGTTCGACGGCCAGAGGTGCGATTTCACGCGGCAGTGCTTCATCAATCCGATCCGCCTCCCCTTGCCGGACCGCAGAAAGCGACGTGCGAAGTCTCGCCAGCGGTTTGAGGCCGACTTTGACCTGCAGAAAAATTGCCAGGATCAATCCAAGGCCGACTACGCACAGGGTCAGCGTCACAAGTCGTGCAAATTCCGAGATATCGGCCCAGAACCCGGCTGTTGCCGCACCAACAGCGATAACAAAGTGCTCATCGCCGATCGCGATGCGTTGCTGCAGGACCCTGATTTCATCTCCTGTCGGGCCGGTGACATAACCGGCCGCCGTTTCATTGTCGCCGATTGGTGGCACACTCAGTGGGTCTCCAAGCAGGGAACCGGACGCAAATAGGATCTGAGAACTGTTCGCACGCCGCACAGTCCAATACCAACCCGACAGCGGCAGGGAAAAGCGCGGATCGCCCTGATAGGTGGGTGCAGTGACGGCCTGGGTTGCCCTGCCCTCGGTCGCACTCGTTTCCAGCATTCCGGAAATCAGCGACTTGATATGAACCTCGAGTTGCGCATCAAACGCTCTTTCGCTGGCCCTTTCATAGAGACTGACCAGAAACACGCCGGCAATCGCAAGCGCGATGGCCGACCAGACCGCTGCAACAATTACAAGACGTGCGGCAAGCGAGCGCTGCGGCTTAGCGGCAATGTGATCTTCAGTTTCGGAGCCAACGTCACTCTTCACTGGCTTCTCCAAGCCGATATCCAAGCCCACGGATGGTCTCGATCAGGTCCGAACCGATTTTCTTGCGCAGCCTTCCGACAAACACTTCAACCGTGTTGGAATCCCTGTCAAAGTCCTGATCATAGAGATGTTCGGTCAATTCCGTTCTGGAAATCACCTTGCCCTGGTGATGCAGCAGATAGGACAGAAGTCGGTACTCATGCGAGGTCAACTTGACTGCGCTGCCATCGACAGTGACCCGACCGGCGCGCAAGTCGAGGCGAACGGGACCGCAGGTCAATTCGTTTGAAGCGTGGCCTGCAGCACGTCTCACCAGAGCCCTTACGCGTGCCAGAACTTCTTCCATATGAAACGGTTTGGCGACGTAGTCATCCGCACCGGCATCAATGCCCGCCACTTTGTCGGACCAGCGATCCCTGGCTGTCAGAATCAGGACCGGCATCGTGCGTCCGTCCCGCCGCCAGTTTTCCAGAACGGACAGACCGTCGAGAGTCGGCAGCCCCAGATCCAGAACGACCGCGTCATATGGTTCGGTATCTCCCAGGAAATGACCGTCTTCACCATCCGCTGCGCTGTCGACCACGTAACCGGCCTCTTCCAGGGCCGTCACCAGCTGGCGGTTCAGATCGGTATCGTCTTCAACAACAAGGATGCGCATGGGCTTTTACTTCTTGACTTGGAAACTTGAAAGATTGCTGCCGCCGGATAGCAACCGGCATCACAAGGTTCTAGCAGTTACCGATTGGCCGGCACTGTGACCGTTGTCACCTTGCCGCTTTTCAGAACCGACAGAACATAGACATATCCGCCTCCCTGCTGGCAAAGCTGCGCTTTGACGATCTCGCCACCGGCGCGACCGGCCACGGAGCCAAGCGGGGCGGCTTTGCCACTGGCGACCGCTTCACGGGCCTGCGCTTGCGACAAGCACGCTGCCTGGGCCGGCGCCACAGCCAGCAAGGTCAGGATTAAAAAGGCGAATATCTGTTTCACGTATCCGATTCCGGTTCTGCTCACCATTGAATAGGCAAGGTGTAGTCAATTTCACCTGAACGCAAGCTGAACCATCCCTTTAGAAAGCTGAAAGCACTTCCATTCCGCCTTTCCGCAACAAAGCTCCTTCACCCGACGCCTATCGTCATTTCGCGGTTGTGCTAGGATATTCCTTTCTTGCCGAGAACATGTCTGATTGCCTGCTGATGACACAAACTGAGGAAACTGCTTGTTACCGACACCCGGCGATCCGGTGGTGTTGCCGCACGTTTGTGCCCACCGTAGCCAGTATGTTCACTTTGACCTCGGCATCTGCCAAAGCCTGCTCTCTCGCGCTCGTCCTGGCGATGGACGGCTCTGCCAGCGTTGATCCGAGAGAACATTCCCTTCAGTTGAACGGTCTTGCGGACGCGCTCAGCGATCCTGATGTTGTTCAAGCCATCGAAACTGTCGGTGGCATCTGGGTCACCAGCTTTGAATGGAGTGGCCGTTTTCAGCAGTTGATGCAGTTGAACTGGCAGCACCTGACTGACACCGCCAGTGCCGAAGCTGCCGCACAAACCCTCAGGCAATCGCCAAGGGGGTTCACGGAGTTTCCGACCGCAATCGGCTATGCCCTCGGTTATGCGGCCGTACAGATGAGACACGCACCTGCTCCCTGCGCCCGAAGGGTCATCGATGTGGCCGGTGACGGCATCAATAATGATGGTTTCGGGCCTGAAAGTGCTTACAAAGCCTTCGATTTTGAAGGCATCACAGTCAACGGCCTCGTTATTGCCGCGCCCGATACTGTCCCTGCTCTCTATTACCAGCGATTTGTCATCCGAGGCCCGGGCGCATTCGTCGAAATCGCTGCCGACTACGAAGATTATGCCCGAGCCATGAAACGCAAGCTTTTGCGCGAAATTTTCGGTAGCGGCTACGCGGCCGTCGAATAGTCCGTGACCTGCTACCTATCCCTGCCTTCGATGAGACTGTTCGGCCAGTGCCTTCTCAAATTCCGCAGGTGACTTGCTTTCTCTTAAGGCATTCAGGAAAAGCTGTTTCTGCGTCACGGGTGCAAGACCTCCAACCGGTGGATCTCTGTCAAGATTTGTCGGGAATGAATAGCCTTCCGCACAAGCTGACACTGCCGCTTCCAGTGCCGGGGTTACCTGCTTTTTCTTCGAAACTCTCTCCAAAATCGCCGGGTAAAGCGCCAGGCTCATGGCGTGTCGGTCGATACTCTCCATCGCCCGGCAAAAGGCTGAGGAAATCTGCAGAAGGTTCGCCATTCGCTGGATATCTTCGCTGGTATTGGCACCGGCCGCATGAAACAGCGCCGGATTGAAGAACAGAGCGTCACCCTTTTCGAGCGGGAGCTGAACATAGTTTTCTTCAAAGTAATCCGAGAACGCATCCAGCCTATAAGCCATATAACCTGGCCGGTAGAGTTGCGAATACGGCAGCAGTTTCGTCGGGCCACTGATCAACGGCATGCCGGTATGCGCCACAGCACCCTGCAAGGTCATGACCGGAGACAGATCATGAACATGTGCCGGATAGCCGGCACAGATTTCAGCAGTTTGAAAGCCCAGATGGTAATCCCTGTGAGCCTGCTGCGCGGCACCACCCGGGCGCACAAGATTGACCTGGGCGGTCAATTGATAGTTCGGTCCCAGCCACGCCTCACAGACAGTGTCGATTGCCGGGTTGGCGAAGTAGTCAGCAAAAACTTCAGGCGACTTCAGGCACAATTTTTCGAGCGAGTTCCAGATCCTTGCATTGGCACCGGCAGTCGCAAAATGGTCTGCGCCACCGCCTGCCGTTTCCTTCTCTTCGGCAATAATCTGATTATAGATTTCGGTTGCAGCATCAATCGAAGTTGTGTCCGGAAAGGCTTTTTTCAAAACCAGAACGCCTGACTGGTCCTTAAGCACCCGAGCCCATTCCGCCATCAGACGGCGGCGATTTTCCCCACCGGCAAGAACGGACTGCAACTCTTCCATATCGTATATGGGAATATTCGCCTCGATCCGGTTGGCGTGAGGAACCTCGCCTTCCTCCAGCCGCTGATCGATCAGCTGTTTAAACTCCTCGATATCGCAACTGGCCAAATCGAAATAGCCGCCCAAATTTGCCTGAAGATCCATTTATCCCTCCCAAAGTCAAATTTGATGTCCAGAATAACAGCACAGGTCTTGCGACTGACGTTAAAACCCATCAAGAATCCATCAAATGACACATCGGTTCCCGGTTAAGGAGATAGCGCTTCAGGCAGGTTTGAGTACTGCCACGGTTGACCGTGTTCTCAACAATCGTGCGCATGTCAGTCCGCAGACCCGCGTTCGCGTTCGGGACGCAATTGAGGAACTGTCGTCCCAGGAAGGCCAATTTGCTGCGAAGGGACGCCGGATTTTTCTGGATATTGTCGTCGAAGCACCCAGCCGGTTCAGTCGCGAAATACGGCGCGCGGTTGAGAACGTTCTTCATGATTTTCATCCTGCTGCAATCAGATCTCGCTTTGCGATGGCCGAAATCATGACAGCAAAGGATTGTGCAGCAATCCTGGCGCGGATCAAAAAACGTGGATCACAGGGCGTTTGCCTGAAAGCGCGGGACACGCCTGAAGTCCGGGCGGCGATCGGTGAACTTGTAGCCAAAAACATACCGGTTCTGACAATCTTTACCGACATCCCCGGTTCCCAACGGCTGGCCTATGCAGGCCTCAACAACGTGAGTGCCGGCAAAACTGCGGCATATCTCATGCTCAATTTCCTGAAACCGGATGACGAGACTGTGCTGACCACGCTCAGCCAGCGTGCGTTCCAAGGGGAAGTGGACCGCTTCCAGGCTTTCAAGTCCGAACTCCTGCTGCACCGCCCCGACCTCAAGCTGATTGACGCCAGTGGTGGTGGCGGGCTGAATCCGCGAACCGGTATTGATGTCGGTGAAAAGATCAAGGGTCAGGCCAGGATCGCGGGCGTATATTCCATGGGCGGAGGCAATCAGGCCATCTTGAAATCGCTTGAAGAGTCCGGTCAACAACCTTCGATTTTCATTGCCCACGACCTTGATGAGGACAATCTCGACCTTCTGCGCAGTGATCGTTTGACCTTCGTTCTCCACCACGACATTCGAGCCGACATGAAATCGGCAATCAGACACATTCTGGCATTTCACGGTCTTGGGGAGGCTCCCGGGTCTTCCGAGAGCGATATTGGTGTCGTAACGCCAATGAACATCCCGAAGACCGATTGAACCGGTGCTCAGGAACCTGTCCAATCACCTGTCAGGCGCGACATTCCAACGGAAATCGTGGCTCAACCGGTCCGAGTGGCGCATAGCGCGACGGGAAAAGGCCTGGATTGAAACCGGTCAAGCGCCCGGTTTCTCATGCCCTTCCTCCTCCATACTCCGGTAAAAGTCCTTAAGCGTTTTGCCGGGTTCAGGCGTGAACTTGTCGCCTGTTTCACGAATTTCGGACATTCGATTCAAACGAAACATTCGGAAGTCCTTTCGCAGCTCGCACCATGCGACCAGCGTCCAGACCTTGCCCCAGAACCAGAGCCCCAGAGGCCGGATCACGCGATCGGTCGAATCCCCCTTGCTGTCACAATAGGCAATCGATAGCCGTTTGCGGGAGTCGGCAGCCGTTTCGAGAAAATCAATATGAGCCCGAACCTGCGGGGTCATTTCGGGTGCAAAAGCATGAATCTCGATCTCGTTCTGCCGAACGCGCATCTTTTCCGGCAGAACCGCATCAATCTTGATCATCGCTTCTTCGGCGGCGCGCGCCATGGCAGCACCACCCCAGGCGCGGATCAGTCGGGCGCCGGCCAACAGGGCAACAATTTCATCACGAGTGAACATGAGTGGCGGCAATTCATAGCCATCGCGCATGATGTACCCGACACCGGCAGCCCCCTCAATCGGGACACCTGAGGCCTGCAAATCGACCACATCGCGGTAGATGGTCCGTTCGGAAACTTCCAGCCATTCAGAAAGCTGGCGTGCCCGGACGAGCCGGCCGCCGCGCAGATATTGTACGATCTGGAAAAGGCGGTCGGCGCGTCTCATGAATTCGTCTCCTTACGGAGCGAACAATCCGATTGAATTGCCATCCGGGTCAATGCCGTAGACAAAACGCCCAGCCGGAATCGCCACAGGGTCCGAGACAACCTCACCTCCTGCTTTCGCGAAGCGCTCCATGGTTTCCTCAAGTGTGTCCGGACATGCAAGGTGGACAGTTGGCCCACTTCCCTTTTCCGCGGGTTTGCCGGGATACAAATGCCCCGCGACACCGTTTGGATCCTTGGTCGGAAAGATTGCAATGTGATTTGGCCCCATATCGGTGACACGTTTGAGTTCTGTTTTGAAAACGTCATTGTAAAAACTGATTGCCTTGTCCAGATCCAGGACGGGAATCTCCGTCCAGACGGTGAATTGATCAGGAGTAAATGTCATGGAAAGTCTCCGTGGTTGCTGTGATGAGGATCACCATATCAACCATCTCCTGACAGCCTTCTGTCAGGAGACTTTGAGGAAATGAATACCTTAAACACCGGGAAAATCGGCGAAAATCAAAAGCGAACCTTGGTCCCGTTTTGCCTAAATGGCAGGAATTAAAAATCTTCTGTCTTACCCGCTCCGTCGGTTCCGGCAGATCGGCTGCCTGTTCCGGATACGTTTCAAAATCTGGCTCAAGCCTTTTTCTCATCACTCCTGTTCGATCAAGGTTCGCCGCAAACACCGATCGGCTGATGTTCCACCACCGCGACTAACCGCAACATAGCCTTAATACAGGCCATGGTTGTGCAAGTACAACCATGCAATTCAACAAAATCCCTTACTATTTCAAATTTCAATGCGACATACGACTGATCGAGAACAGTAATTCTGAACCCGTTGACGCAACTTCTTCAATGTTTCGAAAATTATTAAGTTCAAGGTCTTTACAGACACTCTAGAATCTAATCTATCTATTTGAGCAATAAACGAATAACATGTGCACGTGGTTCAGAGGCCGCTATTCTCGATAGAAGGCGGTCTCTTCCCGTCTAGGGCAACGGGTCTCATTCCGACTGCCTCGTTTCAGTCCCTACGACCTGCCGGAATTCAGAGAGATTTCTGACACTCAGGCTATGGTCGGGTGTTCCCCTACAAAAGCTCCTCGAATTGATCTTTCTCAAGGTGCCGGTGTTCGCGAGGCGGCAATTTGTGGTTCTCAAAAGGAGGACCCGTATGAGTCACGTTCCACACGAACTGCACGAAGAATTTCCCGAAGCAACCGAAACACTACACACCCTGAAGACCGAAGACGCCCATTTTGCGCGTTTGGCTGATGAGTATCACACCGTGAACCGTGAAGTGCACCGGATTGAAACCGATGTGGAACCGGCCTCCGACGAAGTGCTGGAAGACCTGAAAAAGAAACGCCTTCATCTGAAAGATCAAATCGCCGCTCTATTGGCGGCCGCTGCAAACACCGTGTCCTGAGCCCCTCCTTTTCAGGCCGGTGTTAGAGCCCGCGTCGTCCCCGTCCGACGGCGCGGGCCGCCCTTTACCGGGTGGCAAAACCCGATAAAACATCGATTTTAGATACCCGGACAACATAAAGAAGGTGCCGGGGCTTTAAGCGGCACCCGGCACCAGTCTGGGGAGGAACGACCCTCATCGTTCACTATACGATGTGGGGCTGCCCTTTGAGAGTTGCAAGCAAAGAATGCGTGAGGCTTGCGTGAGAGAAAACACGCATTTTCGCCTAAAAGCTTGACGTTACAGCCTTTCAGCAGCCATCTTCCGTTGGGTTATCCATCGGGTTTGGTCATGCGTGTTTTGCGGATATTTCTTCTTTTTTTCTCATTGGCACCCACACTTGCAGTGGCTGCCGACCATTGTGTCGACGTTCAATCAAAAAAGGGCTGGCAACAACTTTCCCTTCCCGGTGGGAAAATCCGAAAGGTCAGCTTTTCCGGTAACTGGACCGTGATTTCGGGCATGTACAGGCCGGTTGGTCCACGCGGTTACTCGGGCCAGGATGCAAAAAAGCTCGGTCCGCTTTATGGGTATAAATTCGACCAGTCCTACGCGTTTGGAGAAATGCTGGTGCGAGACCAGGCCGGTCGGATTGTGCCGTTTGCGGAATTCGCTGCTCTTGCGGTAAACAGCCGGGATCCTGCCGGAATTTACGCATTCCGGATCAATGACAAGGACATCGCCCTTTGGGACAATGCCGGCGCTATTCGCGTCTGTATCTCCATGCGTTGAGTGCGACTTTCTCTTCGTTGAGCATCGGAACGCTGCCTGATAGCGTGGGGTTCTATCCGACTACTCATTTTCAACGGTGAACCATGTCCCAGAAAGTTGCCCTCATAACCGGTGCGGCCAGAGGTATCGGCCTTGCAACATCAAAGCTGATGCTAAACCGCGGCTGGAAGGTTGCCATGCTGGACCGGGACAGCGAGGAACTTGCGCTCGCCTCCAATGGTCTCGAAGGAGCAATTCCTTTTGTCTGCGATGTTTCCGTGCCTGAACAGGTTCAGGAAACCGTACCAGCACTTCTCACCGCGTTCGGGCGTCTGGATGCGGTTGTGAACAACGCAGGTGTTGCTGAATTCGGGCCAATCGAAGAAACCGATTTTGCCGGGTGGCGCAGAGTGATGGAGACCAATCTCGACGGCGTTTTTCTGGTCTCACAGGCAACCATATCTGCCTTGAAGGAAACCCGCGGTTCAATTGTCAACATCGGGTCGATTTCCGGGTTGCGGGCATCCACTTTGCGTGTCGCATACGGCACCTCGAAAGCAGCGGTCATTCAACTGACAAAGCAACAGGCTGCAGAACTTGGCGAATTTGGCGTGCGCTCGAACTGTGTGTGTCCAGGCCCCGTCCGAACCAAACTGGCAATGGCTGTGCACAGCGCTGAAATCGTCGACGCTTATCACGATGCCATCCCGCTGAACCGGTATGGTTCGGAAATGGAGATCGCGGAAGTTATCGCCTTTTTGTGCTCGGACCAGGCAAGTTACGTCACTGGTCAGGTGATTGCTTCAGACGGTGGTTTCGACAGTACAGGTATTGGGTTACCGGCACTCAGGAAATAGTGGCGCACGAGCCCTTGAGTTTGTCTCACGGACTATTTTCGAAATGCACCTTCCGGGCGGTACTTGTCCATGACCGCATCGAGGCGGTCGTTGGTGATCGCCGAGTTGGCTTGCTGCAGGCAGGGTAGCAAAATGGCCTTGTTTGCCTGCTGCTGAGCTCCGGTCGGGTATTTCCCAGGCTCCGGATTGACCGGTTTGAAGCACTCGATAAAGACAGCTTCCTCAATGTTCAGATCCGCAGCAATCTTGTCCGTCGGCCGGTTCGGATCGTTGTCCGCATAGGCAGGCTGAACCAGAAAAAGGGTCACGAGAAGGCAAAGGTTTCGCATCTGAAAATCTCCCAAATCGGCGGCGATGATCGCATCGCGCCTAGGCCGTGTGGACGAACTGGTTTTTCAAAACTAGCCAGAGCCTTGTCTAAGGGTGTGACGTTCGTCACGATTTTTCCGAATTCGCTTCTGATTCCAACATCGATTGCCTTGAAC
>NZ_JAILWL010000678.1 GCF_025698965.1 Roseibium sp. | reverse complement strand
ACTTCAACCCGAGGACCTTCTTGCCGAACTCGGTGTTGAGCCGGGTGAAAAACGCGAAGGGGTTCAGTTTGCGAAAAACATGTGCCCCAGCCAGGGCACCATGGATATCTTTGTGGAGCCCGTGTTGCCCCGACCCAATCTGGTGGTTTGCGGTGCCAGTCCAGTTGCGGTGGCTCTTGCCAAACAGGCACCGACGATCGGCTTTGAGGTCACGCTGTGCGCGCCTTCGGAAGATCTTGCCGCCTTTCCTGCCGGTGGGAAACGCCTGGATGGCTACGACCTCAAATCTCTCGGCAATGCGGAAACCTACATTCTGGTGTCGACCCAAGGTCGTGGCGACCTGCCGGCGCTGGAAGCTGCGCTCAAGGTCAATGCCCTACATGTCGGCTTTGTCGGCAGTCGTCGGAAGATTTCCTCGCTGAAGGAAAAACTGGCAGAAAAAGGCGTCGGAAAAACAGACCTGGACCGCATTGAAGGACCTGCCGGTCTCGATTTGGGAGCAATCACGCCCGAGGAAATCGCTCTATCCATTCTTGCAGAACTTCTGCTGATCCGCCGCAAGGATCAGCGGCAAGCGAACATTCATCACGTTTGATCGACAAATCGGAGACACATCCCATGCAAATGACTGACAGCCAAAGGATTGAGGCCCCGCGCGAAAAGGTCTGGGAGGCCTTGAACGATCCGGATATTCTGAAGGCTTCCATCCCTGGCTGCGAGGAGCTGATCAAACACTCCGATACGGAGTTGGAGGCGAAGGTCAAACTCAAGGTCGGGCCTGTCAAAGCCACATTTGGCGGCAAGGTCACCTTGAACGATCTCGATCCTCCGACCGGCTACACCATTGAAGGGGAAGGCTCTGGCGGTGTTGCCGGTTTTGCAAGAGGCAGTGCCAAAGTGCATCTTGAGGAAGACGGCCCGGACGCTACTATTTTATCTTATGAAGTGGATGCCAAGGTCGGCGGCAAGCTTGCCCAGCTGGGAGCGCGGTTGATCGATTCAACGGCAAAGCGGCTGGCCGGAGAGTTCTTTTCAGCCTTCGCCGAACAGGTTGCACCAGCTGCACCAATTGAAGACGCCACCGAGGAGGCGACAGCACCGGAAGAGGCAAAGAAAGGTTGGCTGGGAGGTCTCTTCGGTAGCAAGAAAGCAGAAGATGCAGCCGAAGAAACGGCCGGCTGAAGAACACGTGTTTGGGTCACGAGCGGCCCAGACACGTCTTCAATGAAGGGAGGAGCAAATGACATTGCAGCAAAATTCTAAAGCAACAACAGGCGTATTGCGCGAGTTCCGGCAGGATCCTTCGCTGATGCTTGCGCTGGGGACCGGATCGTTGCTAACGGCGTTTCTGGCAACTGTTCACGCCTGTTGCATCGGATTGGCGACACCAGATCATTTCGCAGCCTTGCTGCAGATCTGTTCTACGGCGGGCTAACGGCATTCACCGCCTTAATTGCCGGCAGCCTTTGGCAGACTGTCGACACGTGCGTGCAATGTGAGGATTTTCTCCATTGCTTTTCGCGCGCCGATTTCACCGATAAAGAAGAAGTGGTTGCCTTCCACGACTTCGGTAAAAAACTGTTGTGATGCTGACACCAGAAGCTGAAGTTGCTGCCATTCGCCAGCTGAAAGATCGGTTGGTTTCCGCTCTCCCATGAACCGTTCGACCAAAACGCGGTTTCGCACGAAGCTCCAGTCGGAAGCATCCAGCAAGACATTTTCGAAATCCGAGGTCGAGTTGTCATGGACGAGAACGGGAAACGGGTAGTCGCTGAACGAAAAGGCTCCTGACGTTTCGATCGCTTTGGCTATGTCCGAGACCAGTTCACCATTCTCGTAAACCAGGCCGGTATCGATCAGGTCGATTGGCACCGCCCCGAGAAATTCTTCAACGTATGTATTCTTAGGAATGATCGTGTGGGCGTTGTATGTGTTTTGTTCGGTAACGGCATTCAGGAACCAGTCGTAAATCGGTGTCCGGTCGGCATAGCCATTTTCATCAAGCTTGATTGACTTCACATTGGCCGGTGGCAAAAATCCCGGAACCGGCGGATCAGCGGACATTGCGACAAACATAGCAATATCCGTCCCATTTGCCTTTGCGGCCCGTCCAACCGACGCCGCGATTTTTCCTCCCATGCTCCACCCGGCCACGATTACAGGCCCGCTGAGCTGATTTTTCTTCGTTACGCTGGCGATCACCGCCGCAACCTGATTTCCCCAGTCCTTGATCGTGTAGGCCGGGACAACCTCGGAAAAGACAGGGTTTGCGAGCGGATAGGATACAGCCAGGAACGAATATCCGGCCTGTTTGACCCAGTGCGCGACGAAATCTTCGGATTTTCCGCCGGGATAGCCATAGAAAATCCGCGCGAGATGGGCATCTCCTGGCACGAATACGATCAGGGGCTTGCCTGCTTCACCAGGTTCAAAAGCATAAAGCACCTGATGGCCAGCGGCCTCAGCAAGCGTTTCACCAGGATACATATGCTTGTTTGCAGG
>NZ_JAILWL010000677.1 GCF_025698965.1 Roseibium sp. | reverse complement strand
TGTGGTGGCCGGGTAGGTGTCATCGAGAAAGTTGCGGATGATGGCCGGGATCGTGTTTTTCTCGACCCAGATCACGGACGGGTTATCACCCAAGACGTTTGCAAGCGCACGACCCCAGGTGCGCTGACCAATATCTTCCCAGATACGCACATCCTCGACCCAGGTCATTTCCGAAACCATTTCGGATTCCATCAACGGAGTGATGACGACAGGTGCATCCTCGGCATCTACGACCAGCATCGTTGGCCGACCGAACTCAATGCCCAAATATCCCCAAAAGCCTGCAAGGTAGGCAATTGAACTCTCGTCGGTGAAAACAGCCTTTTGAATTCCATTAGATCGCATGAGCGCTTGAAGGGTGAGCGTGCGGGTTTTTGCCTCTTCCAGCATTGGGTCGTCCTTGTCAGCGAGCAGCCTGTTTGGGCGTGAGCACGATTTAATCCTGCACGCGTCTTATCCAGCTGTATACATCTTTGTTGAGTAACTCAATTATTTTGCAATAATTGGGCAGGAATACTCATTGATGTATACATGTTGCGGTTGAGGATCTAAGGAATGAGTTTGAGAAAGTCCGGTTTCTATCGAAGAGAGACGTCGGGATCATCACTATTTGAGGTGTGTGCGAAAGCGGTGCGTGAAACACGATGAACGCGTTCAAGAGCCGGAATACGGTTGATACTTCGGATGGAAAGACGAGCGTTGAAGCCATCCAGAATGAAATTCTGCGGCGGATCTGTTTCCTGGATTACGAACCAGGAATTCAGTTGAAGGAAGCAGAACTTGCTGTCGAATTCGGTGTGAGCCGAACACCGATAAGAGATGCGATAGGCCGGATAAAACATCTGGGGCTGGTCGAAACGCGAAATGGCGTTGGAACCGTGGTTGTCACGCTGACACCGGATCAGATCAGACATGTCTATGAAATGCGACTGCAGCTTGCCGGGCTGATCGGCACGATGTCGCCCAGAGAGGCGACAGGCAAGGATCTTGTTCGCATCACGGACCTGTTGAACGCCGCTATCGAACTTGAGCTTGAATTCGACGCCCGCGCTTATGTGGAATTGAATGATCTTCTGCAGGACCTGATTGCCGATTTGATCGGAAACACGCTTTTGAAATCGTTCTGGCGACAGGCCTATTTTCAGGCGGCCAGCACCTGGTATCGGGTCGCCTCGCTTGCGGGTTCTGAAGTTGCGTTGTCTCTGGTGCAGGAACTGCGCGAGTTGAAGGAAGCCCTGGAACGCAATGATATGGTCGCGGTCGGCCTCGTGCAGCGGATCCATATCGGGTACGGCTATCAGCGCATTACTCGATTTTTGTCCTGCCGGAACGAAGAGACCTGAAAATCGATCGGAATCCCGAGTGCCTGTACATCGACAACGACCTGCTTTGACAGTGATTTCGTGAACGTCAATGCGGGGTCACGCGACTTGCCAAATAATACTTCCTTCCTGAAATCGTGTAGAGTGAGTTGATTTAACTTTTGTATTCCGAAGGGTAACTTGAATACATTCTCGAAAATATCGACGTGATTTGTTCTGTGCGGCAGTCGTGATCTGTTGAACATCTATCTGATATTTTCGCGATCTGTTATCATCATTCGATGATTTATCACTTTGGCGAATTCAGGTTGGATACGTCGCGCGAAGAGTTGTTTTGCGGCACTGAGGTGGTTGATATTGAGCCTCTTGCCCTCAGCATTTTGAAGCTGCTTCTCGAAAACCGCGACCGGCTTGTCACCAAGACTGAAATTTTTGATGCGGTCTGGAATGGCCGTATCGTGACCGAAGCGGCGCTTTCCACCTGCATCAAGTCTGCCCGCCGCGCGGTTGATGATACCGGCAACAAACAGGCCGTGGTGAAAACAGTCCACGGAAAGGGGTTTCGCTGGGTTGCGCCAGTGCGGGTTGAAGAAAGGAGTGCCGAACCGGTTCAATCCGCTGAAGTCGATCTCGACGTGACAGAGGAACAGTGGATAGAGGCCTCGCGTCGGCCGACGGTCGCTATTCTGCCGTTTGACGTTATTGGTGTGGATCCGATCGCCACGACTTTAGGGCAGGCGATTCCACATGAACTGATTGCCGAAATTTCACGTTTGCGCTGGATTGCCGTCATTGCCCGCGGGTCATCCTTCCGATTTCGGTCTGCCCAGGCCGATCTGAGTGAGATCAGACAAAAACTCGGGGCGCGGTATTGTCTGACGGGTTGCGTCGAGGTGATCGGGCAACACGCAAATGTCAGTGTAGAATTGTCCGATACGATTGATGGGGATGTCATCTGGGCGGACTTCTTTAAGGCGTCGATCGAAGACATTCATTCCGTTCGCGAGACTATTGTCGCGCAAGTGATCTTTGCAATTGAGGTGCAAATCCCCTTGAGCGAGGCCGCTAAAGCCCGATTGCGCTCGCCGGAGAACATCGATGTGTGGGCAGCATATCATCTGGGCCTGCAATCGCTTTATCACTTCGACAAGAACGAGAATGACCGGGCCATAGCGTTGTTCGACAAGGCGAT
>NZ_JAILWL010000676.1 GCF_025698965.1 Roseibium sp. | reverse complement strand
CGGTCTGATCGGCTGGTTGCTGGCGGATTTTCCCGAAAATGCATTCCAGGCCCGCTGTCAGCGCGCCTATATCGGCTGGCTGTCGTTCAAGTCCAATCCGATAGCCATGCTCGGACTCTTCATCGTGGCTTTCCTGTGTTTCGTCGCTCTGTTCGCGCCCTGGATTGCAGGCGGCAGCGGCAACACCCAGGACCTTGCCAACCGGTTGGCAGCCCCTAGCGCTGAACACTGGTTCGGAACGGACGAGCTGGGACGGGACGTCTTTGCGCGTATCGTGTGGGGATCCCGGGTCACCCTTTACATCATCTTCCTCGTCTCGATTATCGTCATGCCCATCGGGTTGATCATCGGCACCGCCTCAGGCCTCTTTGGCGGAGTGGTCGACAAGATCCTGATGCGCATCACCGATATTTTTCTTGCGTTCCCACGCCTCATTCTGGCGCTTGCCTTCGTCGCCGTGCTTGGCCCTGGTCTGGAAAATGCAGTGCTAGCCATCGCATTGACCACCTGGTCCCCCTATGCCCGCCTGGCTCGGGCGGAAACGCTGACGGTTCGGCGCAGCGAATACATCATGGCAGCCGAGATCATGGGAGCGAGCAAAACGCGCATTCTTTTTGCTCATATCATGCCCATGTGCCTGTCCTCGACCATTGTCCGGCTTACGCTGGATATGGCCGGCATCATCCTGACAGCAGCCGGTCTCGGCTTTCTCGGTCTTGGCGCGCAACCGCCGTTGGCGGAATGGGGCGCCATGATTGCAACCGGGCGTGATTTCCTGCTTGATCAATGGTGGGTACCTACCATCCCCGGCATCGCCATCCTGGTGGTGTCGCTCGGCTTTAACTTGCTGGGAGATGGTTTGCGTGACGTGCTCGACCCGCGCAGTTCGGGAGGGCACTGACCATGAATGAGATGAAAATGACAGGTTTCTCTTCCGAGCCTTCGTCTGAGGCCCCGCTGATCTCCGTTCAGGACCTTCACGTGCGCTTTTCGACACCCAAAGGTCAGGTTCATGCGGTGCGTGGCGTCAGTTTCGACCTTGGCCGTGAACGGCTCGGTATTGTCGGTGAATCCGGCTCGGGCAAATCACAGACTGGGCGCGCCTTGCTGCGCCTGACCGCCGGGAACGGACGGATCGACGCCGGCAGGATGGAGTTCGACGGCCTTGATTTGATGAAGGCCAGCGAGAAGCAAATGCGCAGCATTCGTGGATCACGCATTTCCATGATCATGCAGGATCCGAAATACTCCCTGAACCCTGTTCTGACTGTCGGAGCACAAATCGCAGAATCCTGCCGGCGGCATGAAGACGTTTCCAAAGCAGAAGCCAGGAAGAGGGCTCTGGGCATGCTGGAGACGGTCCGCATCCGTGAACCTGAAAAGGTCTATAAGTTATACCCGCATCAGGTGTCCGGCGGCATGGGGCAGCGCATCATGATTGCCATGATGCTGATCACCAATCCGCAGGTGATGATCGCCGACGAACCCACATCAGCGCTGGATGTCACCGTTCAGATGCAGGTTCTTGCGCTTCTGGACGACATGGTGCGTCAGCGCGGCATGGGCCTTGTCCTGATCAGTCACGATCTGCAACTGGTCTCCAGTTTTTGCGACCGGGTTCTGGTAATGTATGGCGGACGGATCATGGAAACCCTGGATGCCAAGCATCTCGATCAGGCCAAGCATCCCTACACAAAGGGACTGCTCAATTGCCTGCCTCGCCTCGACGGCAGTCACGACGATCTGCCGGTCCTGAAACGGGATCCGGCCTGGCTCACTGAAGGCGCGGACGGCGGAGGAGCGTCATGATGATCGATATCAGGAACCTGGACATGATTTTCGGATCGGGTCACGACCAGATCCACGCCGTCAAGAATGTCGACTTGCAGGTTGCCGAAGGCGAGAGCTATGGACTGGTTGGTGAATCCGGCTCTGGCAAGTCAACTATCCTGCGTGCCATCGTGGGCATCAACAGCCATTGGACCGGCTCGATCACTGTGAACGGCCAGCAACTGGAACGTAAGCGCTCTGTCGCATCTCGCAAGCATATGCAGATGGTGTTTCAGGATCCCTACGGCTCTTTGCACCCGCGCCGGACGGTTGATGACACCTTGAAAGAGCCGCTGGTCATTCACGGTCTTGAAAACCGGGATGAGCGGATCGTCAGGATCCTGGAGGAAGTCGGCCTCGGCCCTGAATACCGGTTCCGCTATCCCCATCAGCTGTCCGGCGGCCAACGCCAGCGTGTCGCGATCGCACGTGCCCTCATTCTGGAACCGAGGGTCATTCTGCTTGATGAGCCGACCAGCGCACTGGACGTGTCGGTGCAGGCTGAAATCCTCAATCTGTTGTCCGCATTGCGCAAGGCTCACGGCCTGACCTACATCATGGTCAGCCATGACTTGGCTGTTGTCGGACACCTCTGCAGCAAGATTGCGGTCATGAACCGGGGAGAAGTCATCGAGGAAATGACCGAAGAACAGATGCGCACGGGTAACGTTGCTCATGACTATACCCGTCAG
>NZ_JAILWL010000675.1 GCF_025698965.1 Roseibium sp. | reverse complement strand
AATTCTTGCGCATAATCACGAGATGTCAGGCCTTTGACAGGAACAGTGACAAAATCCGGATCGCCGAGGTATTTGGACCGGTCGGCATAGGCGCGTCGCATGGCTTCAGCCATGACATGTATGGCATCCGCCGAGTTTGGTCCGAACTCCCCGATCGGAAAAGCCTCCAGAATGTTCAGGATTTCCACTATGTGAACACCACCTGATGAGGGCGGTGGCATGGAGGCAATGTCGTATCCTCGATACGACCCGGTGACCGGCTCTCGCCAGACCGCCTGGTAGGATGCGAGATCGTCAACGGTCATTTCACCGCCGGCGGCCTGAACCTTCTTGGCAATATTCTCGGCAACATCGCCTTTGTAGAAGCCGTCAACGCCTTTTTCTGCGATCAGGCGCAGCGTGTTTGCAAGGTCCTTCTGCACAAGGATTTCACCCGGCTGATAGGGCGTGCCACCCTGCTTATAGAAAATCTGAGCAGTGGCAGGGTCCTTGATCAGCCGGTCGTGTCTTGCGGTCAATGCTGCGGAGAGACTTTGCGTAACCGTGATGCCTTTGTCGGCCAGGTCGATCGCCGGCTCAACCAGTTCAGCCCAGGTCAGGTTGCCGCTCCCGTGCTTTTCAAAGGCCTGTGCGAAACCAGCAACGGTGCCGGGAACACCGACGGCAAGACCGGAATAACGGGATTTTTGTTTGTCCGGTTCGCCGTCCGGACCCAGAAACATGTCCTTGAAGGCGGCAGCTGGTGCCTTTTCGCGATAGTCAAGCGCCTTGGTCTCATCGCTTCCGGACATATGGATCAGCATGAAGCCGCCACCGCCCAGATTGCCGGCGCGCGGCAAAGTGACTGCCAGGGTAAATCCTGTCGCAATGGCAGCATCAACCGCATTGCCGCCTTTCTTGAGGATTTCGACGCCGATATTGGTCGCGACGGCTTCCTGGCTTGCAACCATTCCGTTTTGCGCGACTATCGGATTGAAGCGATCCTTGAGCGAATAGATCGGGACGTCCTGCGCTTGCAGCATCTGCCCGGGAAAGGTTGTGAGTGCGACCACGATTGATGCTGCACACAATACGGATTTCAGCTGACGTCTCATCTTGATCTCCCACCGTTGATCGCGTCGGGAGTTTGTCCGAGCCGCACAGGTGAGGCAATAGAAAATCGCGTGATAGTTGCGCCGAATTCGAACGCGATTGATCCAACGCAAGGTCAAATCGGTTCTGTCCGGCCAACCTGAATGTCTGCTCCGTACTTTTCTTTTTGGGCAGCACACGGAGGCCATGATGATCGGGTTTTCAAGTTGGTTTGGAATGATGCTCCAGATGGCAACGAAGCGTGGCGCATGTGCCGTTTCAGCAGTCTGTCTTTCTATTGTTATCGGGGCTGGGCAGGCCAAAGCCGCGGATGCCTATGCCGGCAAGACCCTGGCGCTGCAATGGTGTTCTTCCTGCCATCTGGTGGCGGAAGATCAGCCAACGGCCAAAAGCGCGTCTTTGCCAAGCTTTTACGATATGGCACAGGACCCGGACTGGTCGCAGAAAAAACTGGCGACATTTCTGGCCAACCCGCATCCGGTCATGCCCAACATGACCTTGGGCAATACCGAAATCGCAAATCTGTCGGCCTATATCAGCAGTCTCAATCCGTAAGCCTAAAGGTCGAACTCGGCGCGCATGGCCGCGTGAAATGAGCCTGCATAGTCTTCGCTGCCCGCATCGAACACTTCGTCAGGCAGACCGTAATTGAACACTTTCACGTCGAGGGTTTTGTCGGTTATCTCGGCGCTTGCGAGGATGTGGTCTAGGGCTTGCCCCTTACCTTTATGAATGACGGTTTGCCGCTGATCGAGTGGCAGCGACGCATCCAGCTGGAACAGTCGGCGGCTTCTCAGTTCGGGTGAGCCGGTGTCATCAGGATCAGCGCGCAACAACCGCAGCGTTCCGGTTTCTCCGGTTGCGTTGAAATCTCCAGTCACGATAACTTGCGCGTTCTCGTCCTTCTCGAACAGGGTCTCAACGGCCATTCTGAGTTCAAGAGCCTGGGAGATCTGTTTAAGCACAGACAGCTGATATCCTTCAGCCCAGGCGGAGAGGTTTTTCCAGCAGCGATTTTCAGTCTTGCCACCTCTTATCAGTGCAGCAATCGGTGCGCGCAGATGCACCACAAACAGATGCAGGGTTTTTTTCGTGCCGAGATCGATTTCCGTTTTTAGGATCGGGCGTTCGTAAACAATTCCCTGTGGTTCGGCATACGGAGGTTCAGCCGTTTTGGGTTGCCAGCGAGGTGGGTTGGCATTGTTCTGAAACAGGCTCTCAAAGTTCGCAATAGGATAGCGTGACAGGACGATCAGGTTGTGCCGCTGACCCGGTCCTTTGCCAGGCTCGCGTTCACTCGCCGCGCAATAGTAATCCTGGTAGGGAGTGTTGCGAAGCAGCAGATCGAGTTCCTGAAACTGGCGCTGCGACGCACCTTTGAGTTTTTGCGCATTGACTTCCTGCAAGCATAGAATATCGGCCTCCAGTTCCAGTA
>NZ_JAILWL010000674.1 GCF_025698965.1 Roseibium sp. | reverse complement strand
CCTTCTTGCCGGCGATATCAGCGGACATCACTTTGCCCGGAACTACGTGATACGTCAGAACAGCGACAAGCTGGTCCTTGTTTTCAGGCTTCAGGAGATTTTCAACCGTTCCGGCCGGAAGATTTGCAAACGCCTCATCGGTCGGCGCAAACACGGTGAACGGGCCGTCGCCTTTGAGCGTTTCCACAAGACCGGCTGCCTGAACAGCGGCGACAAGGGTGTTGAAGGACCCCGCGCCAACGGCAGTATCGACAATATCCTTGTCACCTGCTTTTGCGGCCGACAGCGGCACCACGAGAAGAAGGGCAAACACAAGTTTCTGGATCAGTTTCATAACTCACTCCACAGTCTCACAGGCAAGGAAACAGCGCGTCGGGAAATGAGTTTTCCCGATTGAATTCAACATCTTGACGAGTGCCTGTGTCGACGCTTCTACGCCTGCGGGAACCAGGTGGATGAGGAAAAAGTGAAGCCGGATTTAAGCCGGTTTGTCTGTGAGGCGATTAGGAAATCAGTGTTTCCAGAGACTTGCTGAAGAATTCGCAGCTCCATTTTGAACATGCAACAAAAACGCTTTCGCCGGTTGGGCCAGGCAACGCGGATGGAGCATGGCATCGGTGCTTGCTTCGTGTCCTCTTGTCACGGGAGGGCAGGGGATGAAGATCACGTCCGGCCTGCACCTTTCAAGCACATCGGCGGTGATTTGCACCTGATGCAGAAGCATTCCGGTGTCTTCACCGAATTGCTGCGGCCAGCAATCCGTGACAATCACATCTGCGCTGAATAGCGGGTCCAGTTGTTCGGTCGAATTGAAGCGTCCGGTCTTCGCGTCTTCCCTGGCAAAAAGCGCTGCAGGTGCAACTTGCGTCACCTTTATGGCAAGCGTCCGGGTCGCCTCGATCCAGGACTGAAGAATATTTCCCGAAGGTGCCACAACCGCGACATGCAAATCCTCCCATGAGCCCCGGAGGTGTAGAATGAATGCAAGGTCGCCAAGCGTTTCAAAGGGATGGTTGTCATTGGTCCGCAAGTTCAGGACGGCGCCGGAGAACTGATCGGTGAATTGAGTTAGTCTTGCAAGGCTGGGTGTCCGGATGGCCATACAGTCAAACCAGTTGTCCAGATAACCGGCAAGGTCTTCCAGAGTTTCCTTCCCCTCCAGCGACGCGGTAACCGGCACGCAGTTGGCTCCCATTTCCACTGCTCCCAGCATGAGCGCCGTTGGATTGCGCCAACCGGGAAGGTCTGCGATCAGGCCAATCCGGCGGCCTGTCAGCGATTTAGGCATTTTGCGATCTTGCCAGAAACCTGAAAACACGATGGCCCGTCGGGCGATTTCTTCCAGCTCACTCGCCGAAATCTGGTCAAGCGAGATAAGGTCACGACAGGACTTTGTGGACGCCTGGGAAGAAGGAAAGTCTGTCATTCGGCCTGATCCTCCTCAAGATGGAAAGTCGCAGAGTTTGCGTCGCGCGAGAGGACCCGGCAAGGATGAATTTCAGGATCGCCCGCGAAACACGAGACTTGAACCGAACCAGCTCCTCACGACACTTGAAGAACAATTTTGCCAATGTGGCTTTTTTCGCCAAAGCACTTTTGCGCAGCGGCAATGTCGCGAAGGGAATAAGTCTCGGCCACCAGTGGTCTGATTTCCTTTTGTTCAATCCGCTTCACAAGATTTGGAAACACTTGCGGTTCAAGTACTGTGCACCCGAAAAAACTCAGATCCTTGAGATAAAGTGTGCGCACATCGAGTTCGACCATGGGACCGCCGATCGCGCCTGCAACTGCGTAACGGCCACCGGGCCGCAGGATTTCCAGAAGTGACGGCCACTTGTCGCCCGCAACAAGATCAATCACCACGTCGACACTGTTTTTGCCGAGAGCTGCCACGTAGTCCGCATCGCGGTTCAGGGTACTCTCGGCTCCGATCTGCTTCAGCGTTCCAGCTTTCGACCCACTTGTTACTGCAGTGACATGAGCACCGCGCGCCCTGGCGAGCTGGACTGTCGCAGATCCGACGCCACCTGAAGCTCCGGTGACGAGGATCGAGTCGCCAGCCTTCACCTGCGCCCGCTCAAGCATGTTTTCGGCTGTGGAATAGGAACAGGGGAATGATGCCAGGTCCGTATCGCTCAGATCGCAGTCCACCTTATGGGCGTGGCGTGCGGCAACCCTCGCGAATTGGGCAAAACCACCATTGCATTCCGACCCGAAATACCAAGGCGTGTCCAGGGATCTGCCATTGGCTTCGACAAGGCTTGGTTCCACCAAAACCCTTTGGCCGACGCGAGAAGGGTCTACACCTTCACCGACGGCAACAATAATCCCGCAGACATCGGCGCCCTGGATAAGCGGAAATTTGAGGGAAGCACCGTTCCACGCTGCATCATCCGCATCGGCATCGCCCTTGGAATACCAGCCGATGCGGGTGTTGATATCCGTATTGTTCACTCCAGCTGCATTCACACGAATAACCACATCGCCGGGGCCTGGACGGGGAACCGGCAAGTCCTCACGCCATTCAAGCATGTCTG
>NZ_JAILWL010000673.1 GCF_025698965.1 Roseibium sp. | reverse complement strand
GCCGAACGCCTGTCCGAACTCCTTGATATTCAGCCGGAGATCAGTGCACCGTCCAATCCGGTCAAGCTTCCCGAGGCTGCTCGGGGCAGCATCTCCTACGACAGAGTTTCCTTCGCTTATCAGAACAGCCGAAACATGCCGGTGGTCAGGGACCTGACCCTCGAGGTTTCACCGGGAGAAACCGTTGCCGTTGTCGGTCCCTCCGGTGCGGGCAAGTCGACCTTGTTCAGCTTGCTGATGCGCTACTATGACCCGAATGAAGGACTTATCCGCCTTAACGGAGTGGATCTCAGGAAACTCGATCCGGAAGACCTGCGCCGACATATTGCCCTGGTCCCGCAGGACACGGCAATCTTTGGCGCTTCTATTGCGGAAAACATCGCATATGGCAGACCCGATGCCACGCGCGAGGAAATCATCGCAGCGGCAAAGGCAGCATTGGCCGCTCCGTTCATCGAGACGATGACGGACGGCTACGACACGCTTGTCGGCGAACGCGGGATCACGCTCTCGGGCGGGCAGCGCCAGCGGATCGCGATTGCCAGGGCCGTCTTGAAAAGCGCGCCTGTCCTGTTGCTGGACGAGGCAACAAGCGCCCTGGACGCGGAAAGCGAGAACCTGGTCCAGCAAGCCCTGGACCGTCTGATGGAAGGCAGGACAACGCTGGTGATCGCCCACAGGCTGGCAACCGTTCTGAAAGCAGACCGGATCATCGTCATGGATGATGGTCGCATCGTCGAATCTGGCACCCATGCCGAACTCAGCGCTGCCAAAGGTCTCTACGCCAAGCTTGCACGGCTTCAGTTCGGCGCCGACAAACAAAAAGAGACGGCGTAACCGCCGTCTCCTTTCAAATACCCGTCGATCAACAGGATCAGCTGTCGTCAGGCACGTCAACCGTATAATTCAGCGGCAAACGCCCCCCATCGGCAAAGATCGTCTGCCCCGTAACATAGCCCGCGTCATCGGACGCCAGGAAAGCCGCGACGCCGGCAATCTCGGCAGGCTCCCCAATCCGCAACATGGGTGTGCGGGACATGACCCGGTTCTTTGCAGCCGGATCACTGTTCACGGCGGCCAGCATTTCCGTCATGATCGACCCCGGACCGATGGCGTTCACCCGGATCCCGTACTGAGCCAGAGACAGCGCAGCTGTCTTGGTGAGCTGCGTCATACCGCCCTTTGAAACGCAGTAGGCAACCTGGCTTGGAATTGCCACGACTGAATTGATCGACGAAACGTTGATGATGCATCCCGGGTCGCCGCCGTTATCGACCTTCTCGACCATGTGCCGTGCAACTGCCTGAGAGCACAAAAACGCACCTTTCAGGTTGACGGACAGAACCCGGTCAAAATCCTCTTCCTCGACGTCGAGAAAATCTGCACCGGCAACAATGCCGGCATTGTTGACCAGAATATCGATATCTCCGAAAGCGTTCAGGGTCTCAGCGACCATATTGCGGACATCCAGTCGCTCTGCGACATTGCAATGGATATAGAGCACGTCACCAAGGCTCTTGAGCTCATCGGCTGCTTCTTCACCTATTGCATCGTCAATATCGGCGATCACAACCTTGGCGCCATCCATGACAAACCGCTTGGCAACGGCAAAGCCGATCCCCCGGGCTGCACCGGTAATGATGGCGACCTTATTTTCCAAAGACACGAAAAACCTCACGGCTAAATTTGAAATTTCAAGCCGCGCAACGAACGCGGGCCGCCACGCGGCGGCCCGACATTAGTGTCCAAAATTAGCGCTGTCGATGGCTGTTCCGGACCTCCAGCAACGTCACCTCATTCACCCAGGCTCAAATCCCGTGTGATTTCAATGCGTCACTGATTTCATCCAAAATCGCGGGGTCATCGATCGTCGCCGGCATCTTGTAACTCTCACCATCGGCAATCTGACGCATTGTTCCACGAAGGATCTTGCCGGACCGGGTTTTAGGCAACCGCTCCACGGTGATGGCGATCTTGAATGCCGCCACAGGGCCGATCTTTTCGCGGACCAGTCTGACGAGTTCCTTTTCGATTTCGTCGTGAGACCGTTCCACACCGGCTTTCAGCACGACAAAACCGCACGGCAATTGTCCCTTCAGCTTGTCTGCAATGCCGATGACAGCGCATTCCGCGACATCCGGATGTGTTGCCAGCACCTCCTCCATGCCACCGGTCGAAAGCCTGTGTCCCGCAACATTGATAATGTCATCGGTCCTGGCCATGATCGAAAGATAACCATCGTCATCAATCACGCCCGCATCCGCCGTCTTGTAGTAACCCGGGAATTCGGCGAGGTAGGAGTCAAAGAAGCGCTGGTCTGCGTTCCACAGTGTCGGCAGACACCCAGGTGGCAACGGCAGCTTGACGACGATGTTGCCGAGAGTGTTGGAACCGAGCGGATGCCCTGCATCATCCAGAACCTGAACATCGTAACCTGGCATCGGCACTGTCGGTGATCCAGGCTTGACCGGCAGCTGCCTCAGCCCCAGGGGATTGCCGACCATGCACCAGCCCGATTCCGTCTGCCACCAATGGTC
>NZ_JAILWL010000672.1 GCF_025698965.1 Roseibium sp. | reverse complement strand
CCGAAATCGGTGCGAGCGCTTCCGGTCACGTAATCGCGAATTCCGCTACACCCCCATCCGGGGAAGCAACTTCCCAGGCGCGAGAAATTCCAGTGCAAGGTGCCGTTTCGGCGCCTCAAGCGCCGTCCGTTACGGCTCCGGATAACATTCAGGCAGCATCGGCGACAGGCAGTGTGACACCTGAAACCGATCTGGCCTTCGCACCACCCGCCGGCGTGGCCAGCAGTTTTGGTGACAAGCAGACCGACAGCGCCGCCGGCTTCACGCCAACCAAACCCGCTACTGCCGGGGCGGAAGAAACGCCTGCAGGCCTGATTGCAAGTCTGCCGCCGGAAGAGGTGGGGCCGATGGCACTGCGCAGTGCTGCCGCCAGCGGAAATCCCGCTGCTGAGTTCCTCGTCGGTGTGAAATACACCGAAGGCAACGACATTGCCGCGGATATGGCCAAAGCTGCCACCTGGTATCAGAAGGCGGCGGACAAAGGCTTGCCGCCGGCGCAATATCGCCTCGCAAGTCTTTACGAAAAGGGACGCGGCGTCGAAAAGGATCTGCCAAAAGCAAAAGCCTGGTACTCAAAGGCGGCGGAAGCCGGCAATGCCAAGGCAATGCACAATCTTGCCGTGCTCTACGCTGAAGGCGGCGGTGATCAACCGGATTATGCTGCTGCTGCCAAATGGTTTGAAGCCGCGGCGAACTACGGTGTGAAGGACAGTCTCTTTAACCTTGGCATTCTCTATGCCGGTGGCATTGGGGTCGATAAGGATCTCGTTGCAAGCTACAAATGGTTCGCAATTGCTGCCGATCAGGGCGACCCGGAAGCTGCCAAGCGTCGCGACGACGTTGCCAATATGATGGATCAGGAAACTCTGGCAAACGCACGATTGGCAGTTGAGAATTTCAAGCTCAAGACACCGAATGCGGCTGCCAACAAGGTGACAATGGAACCGTCCTGGACCGATAGCGCGTCCCTGCCGGCAACCAGGGCAGCCGTCCAGACCCAGTCCGTCGACAACTCTGCGATGGTCAAGGAAGCCCAGGACAAGCTGAACTATCTCGGTTTTGACACCGGTACGCCGGATGGTCAGATGGGGCCGCGGACGCGCAGTGCAATTCGAGCGTTCCAGCGCAGCCTCGGCCTTCCCGAAACGGGTGAAGTCGACAATCGGCTGATGGATGAGCTGAAAAGCCAGGCAATCTAAAATACGTGCTTCAGCCGGAGTGCCGGCTGAAGAGAAATGCCGAGTTCGGGATTAACCCGGATCGTTTGGAAAGTCGGCGGCCGCGTATTTCAATCCAGACACATAATTGCATTGAGGTTGGCTGGAGCTGGCAAGGCTGCGCCGATGTCAGCCAGTGTCGGTTCCACAAAACCAGATTGGCAACCAGCCTGGGCCTTTGGTCTTTGTTGAGCCATCTTCATCGCGATAATGCCAAATTAGCTAAAACTATGAGGCCAGATTACCAATAATTCGGCTTCCTTGGCCAAAACCGGCTTGCTGGATGGTTGACACACAGTCCGGCACGGGTCTTTAACCAATTTAATCTAACTTAAGAGTCCAAATCTTAGTCCTGTCGCAGCCTGTCTGCAGCTATATCCGGCGTAACCCTGTGCAATTATACCTGCCCATAGCCGAAATCCCGGTCAATATCTTCGTGATATTCGCCATGGGTGGTGCCGTGGGTTTTCTTTCAGGGCTTTTCGGTATCGGCGGCGGGTTTCTGCTGACCCCGCTTCTGATCTTTTCAGGCATTCCTCCTGCGGTATCGGTTGCCACGGTAACAACACAGGTCGTGGCTTCGTCCGCTTCAGCGGTGATGACCTACTGGCGGCGCAAGGCGATCGATCTCAAGCTTGCGACAATTCTGCTGGCAGGTGGTGTCTTTGGGTCCCTGATAGGTGTGATCCTCTTCGACGTGTTGCAAGCGGTCGGTCAGCTGGATCTGGTCATTTCACTTTCCTACGTTACCTTCCTGGGAACGATCGGCGGCCTGATGCTGTTTGAATCGGTCCGGGCGATCCGGCGCAGGAAATTGGGTGCTGCCCCGAAAGCCCGCAAACCAGGCCAACACAACTGGATCCACGGATTGCCACTGAAGGTGCGTTTCCGCCGGTCAAAGCTCTATGTCAGTGTCATTCCCGTTGTCGGCCTCGGCGCGTCAATCGGGTTCCTCGGCACTGTGCTGGGCATCGGCGGCGGCTTCATGATGGTTCCGGCGCTGATCTATCTCTTGCGCGTCCCAACGAACATCGTGATCGGAACATCCCTGTTCCAGATCCTGTTCACAATGGCAGCTGCCACCATTTTCCATTCTATGGGAACCAAGACGGTTGATATCGTTCTGGCCATGACCTTGATGATCGGTGGTGTCATCGGTGCCCAATTCGGTGCCCGAATGGGACAGAACCTGCGTGGTGACCAGCTTCGCCTTCTGTTGGCATTGCTGGTACTCGGTGTCGGACTTCGTTTCGCGGTCGACCTCCTCCTGGTTCCGGAGGACCTTTATTCCATCGCGATCCGCAAGGGGGCAGGCGCATGATCCG
>NZ_JAILWL010000671.1 GCF_025698965.1 Roseibium sp. | reverse complement strand
GGGCCGGGCGGCTCAGATCGAGTGATTTCGCCAGGTGCGGCAGGAGAACATTCAGGTTTTTCAACTCCTCGGCGGTCGCTGGCCCCCTTCCATCAGCGTACTGCAACGTAAACTGGCTGAGATCCAGATTATCCTTGTTCAAAAAGGCAATCACGCGATGGCGAAGTCCGAACTCCATCATTGATTTCACGTTCGGCTGTTTCAGGAACTCCTCGTAGTCGTCATAGACCTGTTCGTCGCTGATTGCTTCAATCTCGTCCGATGCAGACAGAACCGACTTGGCCAGGGATCGTTCGACTGTCTCGAGGCCCTGATATTGCAAAGCATAGTTTTTGAATTCGTGAATCGGAAAGGTGTTGCTCACATGCGCGATCTGAAAGGGCATGGTACCGACATTCTCGTCGCTTTCAAAAATTGCGCAACTGTAGGCACCTGACGCAATGACCAACCTATCCAACACATTCGGCCAGAGCTTCGGATCGATCGCAGCATCATAAATCGCGTGGATCAGCTCATTCATTCTCTGGTCCATTCCCGCCCCCCAATCGCAACAAACGGACTTGTTGGTTGCATTTCAGCTCAATTACCGCGAGCACGTCAACTCAACCACCGGTCTGTTGTAACAAGTTTCAACGGCTTAGGAACTCTGACCAGGATCGGATCTGACTGAGGACCTCTTCAGTTCGAACGACAAATAAACTTGACGTTACGTAATATATGCGTCTGAATCGATCTTCATAGCGTTTTCAAGTCATCCATCCTTATCCCCTTGGGGCTCGTATTTAGACCCCAACCAGCAACGGGAGGCGTTTTGTTATGGAATTCAACCTTGGAACCTATTCACGGAAGATCACCACATCCTCGGCAGAAGCGCAGAGGCTCTTCGATCAAGGATTGGTCTGGCTCTACGGATACAATCATGAAGCTGCAGCGCTCTGTTTTGAAAAGGCGCGCGATCAGGACCCCGACTGCGGTATGGCCTACTGGGGCATCGCCTATGCCATCGGTCCCAACTACAACAAACCTTGGGAATTCTTTGAGCCTGATGAACGCGTAACGGTTTTGAAGAAAGCCCGCGAAACAGTCGAAGCTGGTTTGGAACACCGCCAGAATCTGGCGCCGGTGGAAGTCGCGCTGATCGAGGCAATTGCCAAACGGTTTCCGGAAGACCCGACCGTTGAGGACTACCTGCCCTGGCATGATGCCTTTGCCGATGCAATGCGTCAGGTCCATGCCGCCCACATGCATGACCTCGATGTGACGACGATTTTTGCCGAGGCGTTGATGAACCGGACCCCGTGGCAACTTTGGGATCTGCCCAATGGAAAGCCGGCGGAAGGCGCTTCAACACTGGAAGCACAGGCCGCGCTTGAAACGATCTTCGAGGAACAAGCCGCTGCCTGGGATCATCCCGGCCTGCTGCATATGTATATCCACCTGATGGAAATGTCGCCGACCCCGGAAAAGGCACTCCGGCACGGAGACAGGTTGGTGGACCTGGTGCCCGACAGCGGTCATCTGGTGCATATGGCCACGCACATCGATGTTTTGTGTGGAGACTATCAAAATGTCGTCTGGCGCAACCACCGGGCGGCACAGGTCGATCGCAAATATGTGGAGGTCGCCGGAACAGAGAACTTCTATACGCTTTACCGGATTCACAACGTCCATTTCGAATCCTACGGCGCGATGTTTCTCGGTCAGCCGGACAAGGCTCTCGAAGCGGCCGAAGAACTGATGCGCATGCTGCCGGACAATGTCGTGCGCTTTTTCCCGGATCTGTTTGAGTCCTTTTACGGCAAGAAAATCCACGTCATGGTCCGTTTCGGCATGTGGCAGGAGATTCTGGACGAGCCCTTCCCGCAGGATCGGGACCTTTACTGCTACACCACGGCCGCCATGCTTCAGGCGCGGGCAATTGCCCTGGCAAATCTTGGCCGCCTTCAGGAGGCCGAGGCCGAACGGGAGCTTGCTGTCGCTGGCCGCAAGGCCGTCCCGGAAAGCCGCATGGTCTTCAACAACACAGCAGATGATGTACTGCTTGTTGGCGAAGCGATGATGGACGGTGAAATTGCATTCAAGTCCGGTGGCCGCGCGGACGGGCTGGAGCATTTGCGTCGATCGGTCGAACTTGATGACAATCTTCTTTACGACGAGCCCTGGGGCTGGATGCAACCGACCCGCCATGCACTTGGCGCCCTGTTACTGGAGGACGAACGCTTTGAAGAAGCCGAAGCGGTCTATCGCGCGGACCTGGGTCTCGACGACACGCTTGCCCGCGCCTGTCAACACCCACAGAATATCTGGAGCCTTCACGGTCTGCATGAATGCCTCGTGCGCCGCAGTGAACTGACGGAAGCCAAACACATCAAGCTTCTTCTGGACAAGGCAACCGCCCGGGCCACAGTCCCGATCCACGCTTCCTGTTACTGCCGCAGCAAGGCCAAGGCGGCATAGATCGACAACTTGAGGCCAGAAACCTCAAACACAGCTCCGATTGAACCCGCATCAATCGGGGCTGAAGGCATCGCGGCAAAGACCTTCGGCTTCTGCAAGCCAGC
>NZ_JAILWL010000670.1 GCF_025698965.1 Roseibium sp. | reverse complement strand
GATCCGAAGAACAAGAGTTCCCTGCCCCACTCGCTTGTCTGAAGTCTCACTCAATCCAAAACAATATCCCCCAATCGCCGCGGGGCTACGATTTCGCGCGCGCTACCGGTTTTCACGTCATAAATCAACGCAGAAACAATGACATAGTCGGGAATTTCCGATGCTGCCTTAAGCCTCTGAATGTCTTCTTTCAAGCTTTGCTCGTGATCATGAATAGCGGTCTCGGACACATCAATACCAAGATTTTCCTTGAGTGCATGTTGGATTTCAGGACTTGCAAATCGCTCTGAACCACATTGAGTGTGCTGCATGAGGACAAGCTCAAAGTGACCTTTCTTTCCTCCTTCCATCTGGCGCACCAGGAAGACCAGAGACGCAATCTCTTCTAGAGCTTCACGCGTGACCCTGCCACCATTGTTGCGGATAACGACCGCGTCGCCCAATTCAAGGCCAAGCACATGCGCCGGGTCCACGCGGGCATCGCCACATGTCAGGACAACGGATCGCAGTTTCGGCAGAATAGGCAATTCTGCAGCGCCGAATTTTTCAGAAAAGAGCCGATTTCGCTCAAGAAGCGTTGTCGTACTGGTCATAGGAATGCTCCGATTGAATTGACGTTCAAAAAATTTGGATCAGGCCGAGACGTTCAGCTCCGATGTAAGATCAGGTCTCGCCGCCAGAGAGTGTGACGAATGCGTTGCCATCCAGTCGGTTGTTTCCTGGCAAAAGCGTGGGGCTTTGATCAGAACATGGTCCCGGACAGTCTCGACCTTCTTGAGATTGAGCGATGGTGTCAGCAGTACCTTGGCAAAAGCTGCCAGACCTCCAGCTTGCCTCAGAAGATTTGTCCGAAGATCGGGACGCTTCTCGACAGCCTGTTTCACAACGCTCTCAAACGACTCCGGAGAGCGCCCACCGACGAGTTCAACATCCCCCGTTGGCGCGTTTACCGCGAAGCTGCCGCGACGGTACTCTTCGGCATAAATGGCAAGCTGAGACACTGCGGCTTCCGAGTAGTTGGAAGGTGGGAACGCACGCAGCGCCTTTGTCATCATGGCCTCGGAAATGTCCACGTAACGCACCTTGCGTCCCAAGGCTCGACCCATTGCTTGCGCAACATCATCCGGTGACGACAGCTCAGGCCCCGTCGGACGATAGGCTTTTCCAGCATGTTTTTCAGGGTCGCACAGCGCCGCAACGGCCACGCTTGCAATGTCCGCGTTTGATGGTGGCGCGTTTTTCTTGATGCGCCCATCACCAAGCGGCATGGCGAAAATGCCGAGATGCGCCGCCATTTCAAGCACCATAAGGTAATTGTCGGCAAACCAGCCTGGATTGACCGACGTAACCGACAGACCAGCAGGCACCCTGATGAGGATGTCGCTGAGATAAACTTCTCTGGTGAAAAAGGAAGGATGGTCGGCGGAAGATAGCCACTGCCCAAGTGTAACAACATGTTCCACGCGTGCTTCGACCACCGCGGCAGTAAATACAGCATTGAAATGAAGCCCGTTCGGCGCAGTAGGCGCGCACTGATAGGCTCGGCGGATACCGGTCATCGCCTCGCGCATATCACGCAGGCAATACTGATCTCCAATGTAAATCTCGGCGCCAGCCTTTTCCAACGCCATGCTGCGCGCGTCCCCTTCACGCACAAAGGCACGTACAGGAAAACCTCTTTCAAGCAGTTGCAATGTGACAGGTAACCCTGTTTTTCCAGCGGCACTGGTGACCAGAATTTTAGGTAAAGTTGACAAGGGATTTCTCCGAGCTAAGTTCACTTACCTAAATAAAGTGATCACTTTATTTTTTAAAGTAAAATATCTGTGAGGGTAATTTGGCAAAGAACCGTTCGTACAAGCTTCTGTGTCCCATAGCCCGAGCCCTCGACAGGATCGGCGATCGCTGGACATTGCTGATACTGAGAGACCTTCATGCTGGCCCGGCGCGATTTACTGAATTGCAACGCGGCCTGACCGGTATCGCGGCAAATCTTCTGACCGAAAGGCTCGGGAAACTCGTTGATGATGGTCTAATTGAAAAGGGTGATGGTGGTCATGGTGCGGTTGTCTATGAACTGACTGATCTTGGTCAGCAGACAAGCGAAATCATCTTTGAACTAGCCATGTTCGGCGCTCAGTTCGAGCCGGAAGGTGAAGTTGTCGCTCCCGGCAATCTCCGAACGGTGGCGACCACACTTGGTGCAGCAGCCAAGAGAGCAGCAAAACCAGAGATGAACTTCCGGGCGGCACTCAAGGTCGATGGAGAGGACATATCGCTCGATGTTGAAAATGGTCAAGCCACGGCAATCTATGGCTCGTGCCCCGATCCGGACCTCTTGTTCCGAACCGGCTATCAGGATTTGCTGGCCGTCTCGGAAGGAGATCTGGCACCCGATCAGTTTTTGCGCGAACACAGCGAACTCGAGATAATCACCCCGGGTAAGGAGGGCGAGTTCACCGATCTGATGTCTTCGATCATTGGTATGATAAATGACCAATGAGAAAATTACAGGTCGCAATGCATGTATCGGACAATTAAGAACTGGAGGCGAAGGGATATACGGTGATCAG
>NZ_JAILWL010000067.1 GCF_025698965.1 Roseibium sp. | reverse complement strand
GAATTGCCGTTTTCATTCCAGTTGCCGTTACCGTTCAGGTTGCCGTTGGCATTACCGTTCAGGTTACCATTGCCATTACCGTTGACATTAGTGTTGTCGCTGGAAGAACTCATGTCCTGTACAGCGGTCTGACCAGCGTACTGACTCTGACCCTGACCCTGTGCCTGACCTTGTCCCTGACCTTGTCCCTGGCCTTGACCCTGGCCTTGTCCCTGACCCTGAAGTTGGGCTTGGAGTTCAGCTTGTGCCTGCAATTGGCCTTGTGCTTCAGCCTGGCCTTGAGCCTGACCTTGTCTTCCGCCACGATGTCCCATAACACTTCTCCTAAAAATGGACGCACCTTTCCTGTCGTCAGACCACCGCATCACAGACGCTGACGCTGAAACAAAAAGTGCTTATTTAGGACAGCCCGGCAAAGCGTCTTCTATCGGTTTGCATAGAGCTGCCATCCTCGAATGGAGCGTTTCCACTCCGGCTCAAATGGCTGGAAGGCAAAACCTTCCGTTCGCAGAAATTGCCTCTACGTTAGTTTCTGCACCATTTACTTCTAAGCGGGAGGTTAGATCTAATATACGTGCTATCTAAGCATCAAAATTATTTCATATCTAATTCCAGACCGCCGAGGATGACAATGGCAGACTTGAGACCAGGAAATAAGCTGGAAATGTTTACTAGACATTAACCAACTCAATTTCAACGCCCTCCAAATATTCGCGTAGATCATACGATAGCGTAAAAAATGGGAGAATTCCTTGCCTTACCCTAGGTCAAAATGATAGATATATCGAATTATCAATACAACAAACGGTAGATTTGCCATATATCTTCGGGGCAGAGCCGGGAGATAAACACAGATCAATTCTATCTAAGTGTTTTAAAATAAGAGCTTTTCACCAAAACCACGAAATTAGACTGTTGAGAGAGGTATTAAAGAGTTGAATTCCGGTTGCAATCATGATTGCATCACCAACTGGTATTAACAGGCATTATTCTTAGCCTGGAAAAATATTTAAATAGTATGTAGCCAACATTTTAAGATACCCGAGTAGGATGGCTGACGTGTTTCAGCCTGCATTTAGTAAACAAAAGCAAAAAGTATAATATCCAAAGAGAGACCTGCTCACTGGAGGTATGCTCACTGGAGGTATTAACTTAATGAGCAAATTAACTTACGAGAAAAAAGGATCGATCTACTATATCGGATCTGCAAATAATTTTCCCAAGGAATTGGAAGATTGCATCGCCCGTGAGATCGAGGACAGTAGTTTTATTAGAATTAGTCAGAAAATAGACCTCTTCAAATCAGAAAAGCGTGCTGAATTCACCAAGCGTCTTTTCCTGATCGATGACGGTTTCAGCGCGGCGCGGAAAAGTGATGTCGCCTGTTTGAGAAAAGGGTTTCCGGACGCGAACCTATGCATGCTCATCAATGATGATCAGTCGTTTCCCAAAATCATTCGCGAGTACTTCCAGGAAGGCCTGATCAAGAGCGTCTTGCCGATGAACCTGAGAGTGGACCTGTGGCTCGGTGCCATCCGCCTCATGCTGAACGGAGGACACTACCTGCCTGCCGACGTTATCAAGTACATGCACTCTGTCACGCCAAAGGCACAGTCAGCTCAATCAGCTACAAAGCCGGCCAGATCACGTGATCTGGAACTCTTCGAAAAACTCACGAAACGTGAGTCAGAAGTGCTGCACCTGATTTCCGAGGGGTACCAAAACAAGCTGATTGCAGACCGGCTGTCACTGTCCGAACATACGATCAAGTTGCATATTCATCATATTATCTCCAAACTTGGCGTAACGAACCGAACTGAGGCAGCAGCAATCTATCTTCAGTCGGAACAAAGGGCGCCAATCATCGAGATGTAGACATGGGCTCAACAAAGGCCAGCGAATTCAATGCTGATTTTCAGACCTTCCTGACCCTTGTTGGGCACTTGAACTATACGTGGACGAACACCGAAAGCCTGTTGATCCACATGATTGCCGGCCTGACCGATGTCAGGAAGGACATTGCGACCGTTATCTTTCTGACACTCAACACATCCAGAGCCCGGATAGACCTGGTTGAACGCCTTGCGAAAATGGACGGTCAAAAAGCCGAGACACGCGACGAGATCCTGGAACTGACCAAGTCGATGCACAAGGTTCTGAAGCTCAAAAACAAATACAATCACTGCATCTATTCGTTCGACAATGAGGGACAGAATGCATCAACGGTCCTCATGCGCATCAGCGATCGCAAGAATTCAATCGAATTCGGAAAAACAAGCCCGATCAACAAGCGTGAAATTTCGCTGGTGAAGGAAACGATCCTGAAAACGGAAGCGGTAAACAAGGCCCTTTGGGAGTTCTTCAGGCGGCGCAAATTCCCTGTATGAATCAGCGCCTGTTCCAAAAAGAGGCCGGCTCGGGGAACTTGAGCCGGCCTTTTCTGCCAAACGGAAATTTGTTCGGCAAGAAATCAGACAATCTTTGCAGCGATGCTCTTGGTCTTGCAGTAACTCAAAAGCCCTTCCAGACCTTTTTCTCGGCCAAAACCAGACTTCTTGTTTCCGCCGAACGGCACCTCGATACCTCCGGCAAAATACTCATTGATATAGATCTGCCCGGCGTCGATCTTGCGCGCAAGCTGGTGGGCCTTCGCAAAATTCGAAGTGTAGATTCCGGCAACTAGGCCATATTGGCAGTCATTTGCCAGCCTGAGCGCGTCGTCAGCATCCTCAGCAACCTGAACAGTCAGAACCGGTCCGAAAATCTCTTCCTGTGCCAGTTCGTCATTCGAGGCTACCCGATCGACGATCGTTGGCTGGAAGAACCACCCCTTGCCGGATTTCGGATCCTTAGTCACAGCACCTCCGGTTACAACATCCGCGCCCCGTGCCTTTGCCCGGTCGACAAATCCGGCAATTTTGCCGAGATGATCTGCCGAGTTGACCGGACCGAGATCCGGTTTCGCCAGCCCATGGCCAATTTTGAGCCCTTTGGTCCGGGACACCAACTCGGCAACGAACTCCTCGTGAATGCTCCGCTCGATAACCAGCCGGGAACCGGCGGAACAGATCTGTCCGGCATTTTCAAATATCGCGCCCAGAACGCCCGATAATGCCTGTTCCTTGTGACAATCGCCAAGAACGACTACCGGCGACTTGCCGCCGAGCTCCAGAACAACACGGGTGATATCTTCGGCCGCTGACTTCATCACAGACCGGCCGGTTTGAACAGAACCGGTAAAGGTTATGTGGTCGACACCGGCATGCCTGGTCAGAGGTGCACCGACATCGAGGCCAGTTCCGGTGACGACATTGCAGACGCCATCAGGCAGTCCCGCCTCGTGTAGCAATTTCGCAAGCAGAAGCGCGGTAAACGGCGTCTGTTCAGCTGGTTTGGCAACCACTGTGCATCCTGCTGCAAGCGCAGGCGCAAAACCGCGCGCTGCCGTCGAAATCGGAAAATTCCATGGAATGATATGCGCGGTCACGCCAACAGGCTCATGGATCGTGTAACCGATGTAATCCGGACCCAGCGGAAAACTGTCTCCCTGAAGCTTGTCGCAGGCACCTGCGTAATACTCGAAAGTGCGCGCAGCACCGCGCGCATCGCCAAGTGCTTCCTGCAGCGGTTTGCCGCTATCCAGCGTTTCAACCACCGCCAGCAGTTCCAGGTTTTCCAGGATCAGTGCGGAAGCTTTTTGCAGAATGCGGGCACGCTCAACAGGAGCCACATCCCGCCATCGGGTATCAAATGCCTGCCGGGAAGAAAGAACTGCCTGGTCGACGTCTCTCTCCGTTCCCGCCGTAAATCGGGCAAACGCCTCCCCCCTGCCTGGATCAAGGCTCTCCATGGTCCGGTTGTGTGAGGGCTGCGTGAAGATGCCGTCAATGAAATGGCCTGTGGGCAGCGCTCGCAGCGTTCCCGTCGTTTGGTATTCCGCAATCAGGTCGCTCGCTTGCAACATTTTAGCGCTCCAGGGAACTGATCTTGTAGGTGGATTTGGCAAGCCAATCCGGATTGATGTCGACACCCCAACCCGGTTGATCTGTCACTGTGGCGTGACCGTCGACAATCTTGAAGGGAGACGAGCTGAACAGCTCCATCTGCCAAGGGTAATAGTCTTCCTGCTCGATGGAAAACTCGAGATACTTCCCTGCATTCGGGATCGCCCGGAGAAGATGCATCGTGAACAGGGTGACAAGCGAAAGGTTGGCTGCGTGCGGCGTGCAGGGCAGCCCTGCCTCTTGTGCCATTTCCGCCACTTTCATGGTGCGCACCATGCCGCCAAGATAGCATATGTCGGGCTGAATGATGTCCACGACACGTTCATCAATCATGCGCTTCCAGTCGACCAGCGAACAGTCCTGCTCACCACCGGTGACATCAATGTCCAGCGCGTCGGTCACTTTCTTCGTCTGGTCATAGTGCCAATAGGGACAGGGCTCCTCGTAGTGCGAAATGCCGTTGTCCTCAAGGAACCTGCCGATCTCGATGGCTTTCGCGGGCGAATAGCAGGAATTGGCATCGACCAGCAAAGCAGTGTCTGCCGCAAAAGCCTTGCGCATGGTCGGTACGATTTCTTCCGAGCGTCCCGGCCATTCATCCATATCGCGACCGCATTCGGCGCCAATCCGGAACTTGAATGCGCTGAAGCCGAACTCGTCCTGCTGTTTCTTGAGACGGTCCGCCTCGTCCTGCGGCGTGATATCCCGCTTCATTGAGGAGCCGTATGCCCGGACCTTGCCCGGTGATCCACCCAGAAGTTCACAGACGGGTTTGCCTTCAAGCTTGCCACGCAGATCGAACAACGCGGTATCCAGACCACCCATGGCCCGGCGCAGGTAAGACCCCGGAAACTTGTGCTCGCGATCCGGAATAATGTCCATCAGCCGGGCAATATCAAACGCGTCCTCTCCCAAGGCATAGGGTGCAACTTGCCGGTGCACCACCTCCGCGGTGATATCGGCATAATAGGGTGCAACCTGTCCCCACCCGGTTGCTCCACTGTCAGACGTCACCCGGACAAAACAGACGAACTCATCTGTAAATGTTTCTATTGATTGAATTTTCATCTCGATTTCAGGTCCTTGAGCGGGCACTTCCGCAAGGCAATTTCTTGGCTCAGGCGACCAACCTACTGAATATTGGACTTGATATAAGGTCCGTTTTGCGCAAATTCTCATACCAATTTGGAGAATGAAATGAAACGGCACGCGGGCGCCGTTCTGTCATCTATCAAGATCGACAAGAACGCCGAGAAAAAGATATCGATCCAGCTTTACATGGCACTCAGGGATTTGCTTTTGACCGGTGCCCTGACGCCCGGCGACCGGCTGCCGGCCACAAGAACGCTTGCGCAGGAAATCGGAGTTTCGCGAACGACTGTTATCGATGCAGTGGACCGGCTGATTTCAGAAGGTTTGCTCGAGGCCAGGGTTGGGGCGGGAACTTTCGTCAGCGAAGCGCTCAATGCCAGGCTTGTTCCCAAACCTTCTCCCGACACCAGCGACGCGGTCACCGTCATTCCAAGACTTTCGCATGCGACGAGGCATGCCATTCCAGATTTTGCTCCGCGTTTGCCGCACAAGTCACAGGCCTTTGTGACGGCCCTGCCCGCGCTGGATGCCTTTCCCATGGCGCAGTGGGCCAAGCTTTCGGCACGTCACTGGCGCAAGGACCGCGATCACATCACCGGCTACGGCGAACCTTTTGGATACGCCCCCCTTCGACGGGCAATTGCCCGGCAGCTCAATGCTTCGCGCGGCATCAAATGTGCGCCCGAGCAGGTGTTTATCACCAATGGTGCCCAGCGTGCCTTTTCCCTGATAGGCGGCATGCTGGTAAATCCCGGTGAACCGGTCTGGTTCGAAAACCCCGGTGCCATTGGTGCCCGCAACGCGTTCATCGCAATCGGTGCCTCCCCCGTTCCGGTGAAGGTGGACGAAGAAGGCCTTTGCATTGATGACGGCCTTGCCAGAGCACCGCATTTCCGCTTGGCATTTGTCACTCCGTCTCATCAGCAGCCCCTTGGCCCGGTCATGAGTCTCAGCCGACGACTGGCCCTGTTAAAAGCGGCAAATGATGCGGACGCCATGATTGTAGAAGACGATTATGATGGTGAATTCTACTACAGCGACCAGCCGCCACCGACGCTGAAGAGCATCGACACCCACGGACGGGTCATCTATGTCGGCACGTTTTCCAAGTCGCTGTTTCCGGCCCTGCGGCTCGGTTTCGTTCTGGTTCCGGAAGGTCTTGTCGACAGTTTCGAAAAGGTGTGTCTCACCTGGCTCAGCGGCGTACCTACAGTAACCCAGGCCATTGTCGCCGATTTCATGGATGAGGGTATGTTCGCGACACATATCCGCACCATGCGCCAAATCTACAAGAAGCGGCACGACACATTGATGGCGGAGGCAGAATGCCTGGCGGGCCGGCTGGATCTGCAGCCGACCAGCAGCGGCTTTCACGCGGTCGGTCTCGTTACCAGAACATACGATGAAGATGCCATCGTGGAAAAGGCGGCGGCTCGTGGCATCACGACGGTTCCGCTTTCGCGCTATTCCTTGAGCACCATTTCACAACGCGGCGTCGTGCTCGGATTTGGCAGTTCAGCGCCCGAGGAAATCCGCAAAGGCATTCAAACCCTCAACGAGATCCTGCCGGAATGCTGCACCCGCTAACATTCCCTTCGGAAAATTGGTCTGTAAAATTATCTTTAATGGATATATTTGGCAGGCCAATTCGGACCTAGGCTTCCTTCCGGTTTGTAAGCTGTGTGCGTTCAGGGAGGAAATCATGCAACTCAAAACAACTTTAACGGGCCTGTTGGCTGCAACGATGCTCGCCGGTGCGGGGTCTGCAAATGCGGAAACCCTGCGCCTTTTGACGTGGGGATCTTATGCGCCCGATGAGCTTATCCAGAAATTTGAAGCCGAATATCCGGACATTGATGTTGAAGTCACTTTTTCGAACAATGAAGAGATGATCGCCAAGCTGCGGGCGACCGGCGGAGCCGGGTTCGATCTGGCACAGCCGAGCCACGACCGTATCTACGCCGCACAGTTGGAGTATGACATCTACAAGCCGCTCGATCTGTCGAAAATCGATACGGACGTGATGGAAGCGAAACTTCTGGATGGCGTGAAGGAAAACACCACGATCGAAGGCGAAGTCTATGCGGTTCCGCACCAGTGGGGCACATCCGGCCTGATGGCGGACAAGACAAAGGCGCCGGACTTCAAGGGTTGGGGTGACCTTTGTGACCCGGCCTACAAAGGCAAGACCTCGATGCGCCTGAAGCGCACCATCCTGCTCGGCACGGCCTTTTCAATGGGCGAAGACCCGTTTGCCGCTTATTCCGACCTGGAAAAGTATCAGGGTATTTTGGACAAGGTCGCGGACAAGCTGATCGAATGTAAGGACAACATCAAAGCCTATTGGAAGGGCGGAGACGATCTGTCGGCCATGATGCTGTCCGGGGAAATAGTGGCGTCCGAAACCTGGGATTCCACTGCCTACAAGCTCTATGACCAGAACGAGAACATTGTCTTCGTGCCGCCGGAGACCGGTGCTCTTGCATGGATCGACACATTCGCATTGCCGCGAAAGGGCAAGGCCGATGATGCGGCGTACAAGTGGATCAATTTTGTTCTGCGTCCTGAGAACGTCACTTTGATGTCTTCGAGCACCGGTGCGATTGCGGCTGTCAAAGGCGGCAAGGACCTGTTGCCGGAAGACAAGAAAGCCGCCGTCAATGCAGCCTTCAGCGATGCCGATATCGACAATCTGAAGTTCTTTGCCAACATCCCTCCCGGAGTTGAGGACATGGAAGGCAAGACGCTTGAAAAGATCAAGGCGGCCACCGGCGGCTGATCGAACGCCTGCCAGGGCATTCAGGCCCTGACGGATAAAGAGCAAGAAGGCTCAAAAACCACCCGAATATGGGGGATGCCGTTGAAACCGGTGTCCCCCCACCTTTCTGACCCTTCCAGTTGGCCAATTTTCATGACACAGAGTCCGGATTTCGACCTTGAATGTCTCGACATCTCCAAGAATTTTGGCGCATTTCGCGCCGTAAAAGATGTTTCCTTCAACATTCCAAGCGGTTCGTTCTTCTCCATTCTCGGCCCCTCCGGCTGCGGCAAGACCACGTTGATGCGCATGATCGCGGGGTTTGAGGAACCGACAGGTGGAGACATCAGGATCAAGGGAAGATCCGTTCTGGGCACACCGCCAAACAGACGCAATGTCAAAATGGTGTTTCAGCACCTGGCACTGTTTCCGATGATGAATGTCTACGAAAACATCGCCTATGGTCTGCGCTGCAACGGTGTCAGCGGTGATCACATCAAACGCAAGGTTCATGACGTGCTTGAGCGGATCGCACTTCCGGACGTCGCCGAGCGTGAAATTCATCAGCTTTCGGGCGGCCAGAAACAGCGGATCGCAATCGCCCGCTGCATGGTGCTTGATCCGGACGTTCTCCTTCTCGACGAGCCTCTGGGAGCACTGGATCTTAAGCTGCGCGAGGCAATGAAGATCGAGCTGAAACTTCTGCAACATCAGTTCAACACGACCTTTGTTTACATCACACACGATCAGTCCGAGGCGCTGGTGATGTCCGACAACGTCGCCATCATGAACCAGGGCGAGTTTGAACAGATCGGCACGCCGCAGGAGCTTTACCACCACCCGAACACCGCCTTCGTTGCAGGCTTTGTCGGTGACAGCAACCGGTGGTCGGGCACGGTCAAGGCAAGCGACGGCAGCGGCGGCAAGGTGGAAACCGCCCAGGGACTGTCTATGAGTTTCAACTCCTCTGGAAAGGCTGCCATTCAGGAAGGCGCCAAGGTCGATATTTTTGTCCGTCCCGAATTCATCAAAACGATCCGTGCCGCTGAGGCAGACAGGCAAGGTTCCGACGGAGACAACACCATGGACGGTGTTGTTGACAGCCTTCTCTTCAACGGTGCCAACAGTCGCGTACTGGTTCGAACGGGCAGCGGGGAATTGGTCGAGTCCGACATAACGATAACAGGGGACAACGATCTTAAGCCCGGAGAAGACGTTCGCCTTGTCTGGTCTTCGAAGCAGGCCATGTGCTTCGCGCATCAGGAGCACACGTGATGCAGAACAAGGATATCAAAAGGCTCTCGCTGATACTGCTGTTCGCACCGTTCACGCTCTGGATCGCGCTCCTGATCCTCTTGCCGCATATCGGCATGGTGCTGTTGTCATTCCGGGAAAAGGTCGCGCCACGGGTCTATGAATACAGTTTTGCCAATTACCTGGAATTTGTGAACGAGCCGATCTACTGGAACACGCTGCTGCGCACCGGCACAATGTCATTGCTCGTCACGGCGTTGGCGCTCCTGATCGGATTTCCGATTGCCTATTACATCGCCAAGATCGCGGGTCCCCGATCCCGCGGCGGGCTGTTTCTTCTGTGCCTGATCCCGCTCTGGGTCAGCGACCTGATCCGCGCGTTCGGCTGGATTCTTCTCCTGCGCGAAACCGGAGTGATTTCAAGTTTTCTGCTCTGGACCGGACTGATCAGCACACCGATCGAGTTCCTTTACAACGATGTCGCGGTGATCATCGGTCTCGTCTATACGGTGATCCTGTTCATGATCGTTCCGCTTGTTTCCACACTCGACGGCATGGACAATTCCATGATCGAGGCCGGATACAATCTTGGCGGCAATGGTTTTACCGTTCTGCGCCGGATCATCATTCCCTATGCCATGCCGGGCATCGTCGCCGGCTGTATCGTCACCTTCATGCTGACCGCCGGTTCCTATCTGACGCCGATCCTGCTGGGCGGCAAGAATTCCAGCTGGTTCACAGAGCAGATTTATAACCAGTTCATAACCCGGTTTAACTGGGAGGGAGGCGCTGCCTTCGGCATGCTGCTTTTGATCTTCACTTCGTTTGTCATCTGGCTCGGCCTGAAGCTGAGTGGCCAGACCCTGGCAAACACTGTTGCCAAGAGCTGAGGAGGATAACAATGCTTGCAAAAAACAAGACAACGCCGTTCCTCTTCGGTTACCGGCTCTACGTTCTCGCCTTCTTCCTCTTTCTGGCGGCACCGCTGATTTCTGCCGGAGCCTTTGCCTTCAACGACAGCCTATTTCCGGCGTTGCCCTGGCAGGGGTTCACGTTGGACTGGTTCTTCGGCGATACGGAACCCAAACTCGGAATGTTCCACGACCGCAGGCTGCTGCAAGGTCTCTACTATTCCTTCGTCATTGCCATTTTCGTATCGATCCTGTCGGTCTTTGTCGGCACGACAAACGCCTTCCTGTTCATTCGCGGGGAGTTTCCAGGCAAGAATTTCTTCTACATTCTGATGGTAATCCCGCTGGTCATTCCCGGTGTCATTCTGGGTATCTCCATTCTTGTTCTGGCCAGCGACACGGCGAACTATGTCGAAAAGAACCTGGATCTGGAGCTGGAATTCCTGCGCCCGGGCATCCTGCTCGTCGTTCTTGGCCAGTTTTCCTTCATTGCCACCATCACCTCACTTGTGATCACGGCGCGCCTGAAGAAATTCGACGCAACCATGGAGGAGGCCGCGTTCAATCTGGGCGCGACCAGGGCCCGCGTGCTCAGGACGATTACTCTGCCCTTCTTGCGCCCCGCGATGATCGCCGCCGGCATCGTTGCCTTTCTGGTGTCGTTCGAAAACTTCAACACGACCTTGTTCCTGGTTGGCTCCGAAGCACCGCTGACGATCACCATGTATGACCGCATGGCCAAAGTCGGTTCAACGCCGGTACTCAACGCCGTTTCGTTCTTCCTGATGGTCGGGTCTGGATTGCTCGCTCTCCTGTCCATCGCTGTTCAACGCGACAAGCAGGCCTGAGTTGGAGATATCATGTCAGAATTTGACTTCGTCATTATCGGCGCAGGTTCGGCCGGCTCGGTACTCGCGGATCGTCTGTCGGAGGACGGCAAATATACCGTCTGCCTCCTGGAGGCTGGGGGTTCTGACCTGAATTTCTGGATCTGGATGCCAATCGGCTACGGCAAGGCCTTTTATAACCGGAACATAAACTGGATGTATTCCACAGAACCGGATCCAGGGCTCAACGGCCGAACCGGGTACTGGCCGCGCGGCAAGGTTCTGGGAGGCTCCAGCTCCATCAATGCGATGGTTTATATCCGCGGTCAGCACGCCGATTTCGACGACTGGAAGGCCATGGGCAACCAGGGTTGGGGCTGGGACGATGTCCTCCCTTATTTCAAGCGTTCGGAAACAAACGATGCAGGTGCAAACGAATACCGAGGCGGGGATGGCCCCATGCAGGTGTCCAGCATGGACGACGCGGTGCACCCACTTTGCGACAACTTTCTGAAAGCTTCGCAAGAGGCAGGGTTCGCGCGCAATCCGGACTTCAATGGAAGAGACCAGGAAGGTGTCGGCCTTTACCAGATCACCACACGAAACGGCTTTCGCATGTCCACGGCCAGGGCATACCTGTCGCGAGCGAAAAAACGCGCAAATGTCACCGTCATCACCAATGCTCACACCAAACACCTCCTGATTGAAAACAATCGGGCGGTTGGCGCTGTTTGTCGCCGGGATGGCGCTGAACTGTCCGTCCGTGCTCGCCGGGAAGTCATCCTGAGTGCGGGAGCCGTCAATTCGCCGCAAATCCTGATGCTGTCCGGCGTCGGCGACGGCACAGAACTTCAGGCGAAGGGAGTCAAGACGATCCTGCACAGGCCAGCGGTCGGCAGGAACCTTCAGGACCATCTCGGGCTCGACTACCTCTACCGCTCGAAAGTTCCAACTTTGAACCAACAGCTCTATCCCTGGTGGGGCAAGCTGATCCAGGGCATTCGCTATGTTCTGACGCGCAGTGGGCCCCTGTCACTCAGCGTCAACCAGGCAGGTGGTTTCGTCAGAACCGATCCAGGCTGCAAACGCCCGAACATGCAGCTTTATTTTTCACCTGTGAGCTACACCAAAGCCCCCCAAGGCAAACGACCGCTGATGAACCCGGATCCATTCCCGGGATTCCTGCTCGGGATACAGCCAACCCGGCCAACCAGTCGCGGTCACATCGCACTTCGTTCCTCCGATCCGTTCGACACGCCGGAAATACACCCAAACTCGCTCAGCACAAATCATGATCTTAGCGAAATGCTTGAAGGTTGCCGGCTCATGCGGAAGATTGCCCAGAGCCCCGCATTGCAGTCTGTCATCGAAGACGAGATTGCCCCCGGCTCCAGGGTTCAGAGCGATGAGGACATGCTGGAAGACGTCCGCAACCGCTCTTCAACGGTGTTTCATCCTGTCAGCACCTGCAGAATGGGGACAAATGTGGAGGAAAACGTTGTCGACAGCCGCCTGCGGGTTCACGGGATCGATGGATTGCGGGTTGTCGACGCCTCGATCTTTCCGACTGTAACCTCAGGCAACACCAACGCGCCTGCCATCATGGTCGGCGAGAAGGGGTCGGACATGATCCTGGAAGACACCAGAGCTGCTTGACGAGGGCAATATGGAGGGCGAGCTTTTTTCAGACGACTTCAGGACAACACCCTATTGGCAGGACATCGCTCCCAGCGTGTCCGTTCCGAAGATGGAACTTCCTTGCCGGATCGACGTGCTGGTTGTCGGGGGTGGTTACACAGGCCTGAACGCGGCCCTGCAGACCGCGCGTGAGGGTCTTGAAACACTGGTCCTTGATACCGAGCATCCCGGATGGGGTTGCAGCATGCGCAATGGTGGTCAGGTGTCCACCAGCATCAAGCTTTCTTTTTCAAAGCTTGTGAAGCGCTACGGGAAAGATGTGGCGACAGCGCTCTGCCAGGAGGGACAGGCATCCCTGGACTACATGCACCATCTTTCCGACAATGAAGGCTTGGATCTCGGCTTGCGGGAGGTCGGCCGGTTTCACGGCGCCCACAAGCCGCATCTTTACGAGACGCTTGCCAGGGAGAGCGAAGCCGGGCACCCGGTCTGGAATGCCCAAACATTCATGGTTTCGAGGTCAGAGATGGCTTCCGAACTTGGAACGGACAGGTATTACGGCGGGATCGTTTATCCCCATCACTGCAGCATCGATGTCTCCAGATATCATCCGTCACTCTTGAAAGCAGCCCAAGAAGCAGGTGCCCTGGTTAAGGGAAATTGCGCTGTTTTGAAAATTGAACGCAGTGGAAATGCCTTCAGAATTCAGACGAGTGAGGGCATTTTGAAAGCCGGCAAAGTCATCCTGGCGACAAACGGGTATTCAGGACCGCTGTCGCCCTGGCATCAGCGGCGCATCGTTCCGATCGGGTCCTACGTCATTGCAACTGAAGAAATTCCCGAAGATACCGTCGATCGTCTGTTTCCAACAGACCGCATCCTCTCCGATACGCGCAAGCTGGTCTATTACTACCGGCTTACTCCCGACAGAAAACGCATTCTCTTCGGTGGTCGCGTCTCCCTGAGTGAAACCGACCCGCGCAGCAGTGCCCTCAAGCTGCACCGGGACATGAGCGCCCTTTTTCCCGCATTGTCTGCTGTGAAAATCAGCCACGCCTGGATGGGGTTTGTCGGCTACACATTCGACACGCTTGCGCATTGCGGCGAAGATAAAGGCCTCTACTACGCCATGGGCTATTGCGGGTCGGGCGTCGGAATGGCGAGTTATCTCGGCATGCGCGTCGGTCAAAAAGCTGCAGGCACCGATACGGCACCGTCCGCGTTTGAACGGATATCCAACCCGACCAGACCGCTCTACCAGGGCAATCCCTGGTTTCTGGCACCTTCAGTGCTGGTCTACCGCCTTCGCGACCGCATCGGGATCTGAGGTCAGTCAGCGCTTCTTGCCTGCACTGGTACAGGCTCAGTGTCGCCGGAATGTTCTTTGTGGCTCAGGATCCAGTCTCTGACCTTGATGCAATTCTCGTTCAGAGGCTTGTGTTTTGGATTGATGACGTAATAGGCGTTACCGGTTCGGAACGTATGATCGGTTACCTGTTGCAAGCGCCCGTTTTTGAGAAATCCTTCAACCAGATGACGCCAGCCAAGAGCGACCGCATCGCCGTCGAACGCCATCTGCAAGACCGCCACGTATTCGTTTGCGCGTGTTCCCCGCACCCGGGACGCTCCGCTGACACCGGCTGATCTCAACCAGTCTCTCCAGGTCGCGGCGTATCTGTAGGGTTCATCCAGATGAGCCAAATGATGGTTCAGCAATTCGCGAGGATGTTCCGGTGTCCCGTGGGCGGCGAGGTATTCAGGTGAGGCAACGGCAATCAGTTCCTCGGTCGCAAACTGGTCGCAATGATATCCGGGCCAGTTCTTCGGCCGGCCGCCCCGTATACCGAGCGGGATATCTTCGGCCGCAATATCAAGGTCCCTGTCCGCCGTGTGCAGCCTGAGTTCAATCTCAGGCAGGTCCGTCCGCATACGTTGTAACCTCGGTGCAAACCACAGCGTGGCAAACGCGGTGGACACTGAAAGTGTCACGACATCATCCGGTGGTTTGGTCCGAACCGCATTGATCCCCTGTGCCAGCTGATAGAGGCTGCGGGTGACTTCCACGTGCAATCGGCTTCCTGCCGAGGTCAACGTCACTTCCCTGTGCCCGCGTTCGAACAATGGCTGACCGACTTCGTCCTCAAGTGTTCTGATGGAATAAGAGATCGCGGACTGGGTCATGCCCAGTTCCTCTCCCGCCCGGGTGAAGGATCCAAGCCGTCCGGCTGCTTCAAAGGCAACAAGTCCGCGAAAGGACGGAAGGAGTCTGCGCAAGTTTGCCATGAAAAAATCTTATGCCGATCATGAGATTTTTCAAGCGTCACAAAGCCCAAAAAACGACTTAGCATTGTTTTCCAATCGATCGGAGGGAGGGTGACAATGTATCCCGGTGAGGCAGAGACCAACAACGACATTGGCGAACCCAAGCTGCATGTACGTGCGGGTGGACGCAAAGGCAGGCGGGCAAAACGAAGTGTCGAGAAAGCCGGCATTGGTCGACCTTACATCGTACGGAGCCTGCCGCCTCACGACATATTGGCAGAGGAAAGCCTTGTCCGCATTGAGGAGACTTCAGAGGCTATCCTCGCAGAAATAGGCATCGAATTTCGTGATGATCCTACCGCCTTGGACTTGTGGCGAAAGGCAGGTGCGGAAATCGACGGTGTTCTCGTCAAATTCCCGAAGGGAATGATCCGCGAGCTCCTGAAAACAGCACCGGCTGAATTTACGCAGCACGCCCGCAATCCGGCCAACAATGTCGTCATCGGCGGCTCGAACGTCGTCTTCGCCCCAGCCTATGGCAGTCCTTTCGTCATGGATCTGGATGAGGGCCGTCGCTACGGCACGATTGAAGACTTCCGAAACTTCATCAAGCTGGCGCAATCATCCCCCTGGCTGCACCATTCCGGCGGCACCATCTGCGAACCGGTCGATGTTCCCGTCAACAAGCGTCATCTGGACATGGTGCAGGCACATGTCACCTTGTCCGACAGACCATTTCTCGGCTCCGTGACAGCGGAGGAGCGCGCGGAAGATTCCATCGACATGGCAAGGCTTGTTTTCGGCCGGGATTTTGTCGACCGGAACTGCGTCATCATGGGCAATTTGAACGTGAACTCGCCGCTGGTCTGGGACGGCACCATGACCAGTGTTCTGCGCGCCTATGCCAGAGCCAACCAGGGCACTGTTCTTGTACCGTTCATTCTCGGCGGTGCCATGGGTCCGGTGACCATGGCCGGAGCCATTGCCCAGGCCCATGCCGAGACACTGGCCGGATGTGCGCTGACGCAGCTTGTGCGTCCCGGTGCGCCGGTCGTCTATGGCAATTTCCTGTCTTCCACGAGCCTTAAATCCGGCTCGCCAACCTTTGGAACACCGGAACCGGCAAGCGGTTCACTGGTTGTCGGTCAACTGGCACGCAGACAGGGACTGCCATTGAGATGCGCAGGCAACTTCACGACGTCGAAATTGCCTGACGCGCACGCCATGAATGAAGGCACCATGTCAATGCTGTCGGCCATCAATTGTGGAGCGAATTTCGTCCTGCACTCTGCCGGGTTCCTGGATGGTCTGCTGTCGATGTCCTACGAGAAATTCATGATGGACGCCGACTTCTGCGGTGCCTTGCATACCTATCTGGACAGCGTGCCCGTCGATGACAACTCGCTTGCCCTCGATGCTTTCCGGCAAGTCGGCCCAGGCAATCATTTCTTCGGCTGCGACCACACGATGCGCAATTACGAAACCGCTTACTTCGAGGCCGCGCTGGCCGACAACGATCCCTATGAAAAATGGCAGGAAGGCGGTTCTGTCGATGCGGCGACACGGGCAAACACTGCCTGGAAGGAAACGCTCGCAGCATATGAGGCTCCTCCCCTGGATCCCGCGATCGCGGAAGCGCTTGATGATTTCGTCTCCCGCAAGAAATCCACCACCGAAGATCTCTGGCACTGAGGCCCTTCAATGAAGATCACCAACATCCGTGTTACTCACGTCAACGTACCCTTTGATGCACCGTTCTGGTGGACAGGTGGACTTTATCCCGGCGCTTCGAAATCGATTATCGAAGTCGAAACAGATGAGGGTGTCGTCGGACTGGGTGAAGCCCCCTGGTATCATTTCGGTGAAATCATCAAGGCTGAAATCGCTCCTGCTCTCATCGGTGCGGACCCGCTCGACATTGCCGATTGCGAACGCCGCTGCGTCCCCCCCTGGCAGATCACGGCAAATACCGGAGAAGGCGCATCCGCCGTGGCCTTCGGTGCCGTCGAGGTCGCCCTTTGGGATATAAGAGGCAAAGTCTTTAACCTGCCACTCTACAAGTTGCTCGGCGGTGCCGTGCGCAAGGAGATCAAGTTCTCCGAGTATTTTTCGTTCCGCCCCGAACACAATGGTGCAGGTGGGGAAATGAGCCCCGAAGCCATCTGCGCCTATTGCGAACGAATGCGGGAAGAACACGGTTCAACGATATTCGAAGGCAAGCTGATTCTCGGCGATCCGGATCTGGAGATCCGGACTGTCAGGATGCTGCGCGAGGCACTGGGGGACAAGGCGCAGATCAAGCTCGATTCCAACATGCAGTATTCGCTGACGACTGCACGTTGGCTGCTTCGGGAACTCGAACCCCTCAATATTCGCAATTACGAAGACCCGGTCGCGACTTTCGAGGAAATGGCTGCCCTGCGCCAGCACAGCATCATTCCCTTCTCCACTCATGTCCCCGATCTGCAACGGGCCGTTGCGCTTGGAGCACCGGACAATTTCGTCTGCAATTTTGCCGCTCTCGGAGGGATCTCGAAAACACTGAAGTTCATCGCCGCCTGCGAGGCCATGGGCAAAGGGTTCTGGTGCTATTCCAACGACCTCGGCATCATGACCGCAGCTTACCTGCACGTCTCGGCTGCATCACCGCTCATTTCAGAAGCATCTCAATCGCTGTTCCGCTGGCAGGTCGGCGACGTCATTCAAAATGGCCCCTTCCGGCAGACCAATGATGTCGTTGCCGTCCCCGAAGGCCCAGGTCTTGGTGTGGAACTCGACCCCGATGCCATGAGACGGTGGGCGGCGGCGTTCGAAGAGAACGGACCGATGAGCCACTTTTACGATCCCGACAACCCGAAACATCACCGGACGCTGCCGCTTAACTGAGAAAAGAAAATTCAAATCAAGTGTGCCAGTGCAGATGGCTGGGTTTTGGAAATTCCGACCCTGCGGCCGCTCAGCCGATCTGTGCGGTTGCCTCGATTTCAATCAGAGCGCCGTCCTCAATCAATCCCGCGACAACAACAACGGACATGGCCGGAAAATGGCGGCCAAACACACGGCGATAGGCTACACCGACTTCCTTTTGCCGCGCCAGATAATCACTTTTGTCAGTAATGAACCAGGTCAGGCGGACGATATCCGTAACGGCTCCACCCGCTTCTTCAACAATCGCCGCGATATTGGCAAGTGTTTGCTCCATCTGGCCGACAAAATCGTGGGTCTCGAAAACCTGATCCTTGTTCCAGCCGATCTGACCGCCGATATGCAGGGTCTGACCACTGGTCAGCATTCCGTTTGCATATCCCTTTGCAGGGGCCCAGCCTTCCGGTTGAATAGACTTGATCGTCATGGCTCCAGACTTTCCTTGTATTGTTGCAGCCGCCCTTTGACGGCTTCCGGCCAGGGTTCCGGCCTACCTTCGGCAGACACGTGCACAAGTGTCAGTTCGGTTTCAAATCGCAGCTCGCTCCCGCATACGGCCGAAATATCCATGGAGCAGCTTGTCCGCCCGACATTCGAAACTCCAAGATTCAGCTTCAGAACATCACCGTGTCGGCTTGGCACGTCAAATCGGGTTCTGATCTCCACCGTCGGCACGGCAGCGGTGCGATGGATTTCCTGAAACGGCCACTCCAC
>NZ_JAILWL010000669.1 GCF_025698965.1 Roseibium sp. | reverse complement strand
GAAAGCAACGTCTTCAGGCGCCAGTTTTGCCAGAGCGCCATCCGCAGTCATTGCCGTCAGCCAATCGAGACGCCCCTCTTCATCCAAAGACAGCGAAAGATGCGGGCGGTCGAGTTCCATGTCGATGACCCGGATTTCGCCTTTCAACAATGGGGGTAACTCAATCCGCATATTGAATTGAGAAACCACCAGGAGCGGATCTTCAGCTTCGCCGACCCGAACGTCGGAAAAACTGACGGAGGGCGCGGGCAGCAGTCGCAGATCGGCCTCCCCAAGCACGGTGACCTTGTGCCCAAGGGCTCGTTCCGCATATGTTTCGAAAGTCGACCGGTAAACCGTCCAGTCAATAAAAAACGGCCCGACCAGTGCTGCAACGAGCACCAGAATGACTGAGATTCCCAGAGTGATGTAAACGGAGTTCAGGCCCTTTCTCCTTGTCCACCAATGTACCCGGTAACCGTGCCGGACAGATGTAGCCCATCATCGCTGCACTGCAAACACAGTTTCGCCGTCATCTGCAAATGGTTCCTGCTGAAACAAGCAGCGGTCATCACAACCGGGCTTTTTGAACTGATTCGATACAATATCATGACTGCGGCAGGATCTTGCCTGGATTCATCAAATTGTCTGGATCGAGAGCCTGTTTTATGGCCTGCATTACATCGATCGCCTCACCGTGTTCTCGGCGTAGGAATTTTTGTTTGCCCTGGCCAACACCGTGCTCGCCGGTGCAGGTTCCACCCATGTCGATCGCCCTGAGGGCTAAACGCTCAACAAAGGCTTCCGTCGTTCGTTTCTCTTCAGGGTTGTCCAGATCAACCAGAACCTGAACGTGGAAATTTCCGTCGCCGACATGACCGACGATCGGCGCGATAATACCTTGCGACCGGATGTCCTTTTCAGTCTCGGTTACACATTCGGCGAGCCGCGATATCGGAACACATACATCCGTGACCATGATCTGGGCTTCCGGCCGCAGGGTCTTGCCAGCCCAATAAGCATCGTGACGCGCAGTCCAGAGTTTTGTCCGCTCTTCTGCGACCGTTGCCCACTCGAACGGACCACCGCCAAATTCTTCAGCGATTGCGGAGAACATTTCAGATTGCTCCCTGACGCCCGCCTCCGAACCGTGAAACTCCAGGAACAGGGTCGGTGTTTCGGCAAGTTCGAGCTTGGAATAGCTATTGCAGGCTCTCACCTGAAGATTGTCCAGAAGTTCAATCCTGGCGACCGGAAGACCCATTTGAATTGTTGCGATAACCGCGTTGCATGCGGACTGCACATCCGGAAACGGGCACACACCGCCCGAAATTGCTTCCGGCTGGCCGTTGAGGCGCAGAGTGATTTCGGTGATAACGCCCAACGTGCCTTCCGACCCGACAAAGAGCCTCGTAAGATCGTAGCCGGCGGAAGATTTGCGCGCCCGTCCCCCGGTTGTGATGACATTCCCATCAGCTGTTACAACAGTCAGTCCAAGCACAACATCCTTCATGGTGCCATAGCGCACCGCGTTGGTTCCGGAAGCTCTGGTTGCGGTCATACCACCGATACTGGCGTCAGCACCGGGGTCGATCGGGAAAAACAGACCTGTGTCACGAAGAAAACTATTGAGCTGCTTGCGCGTAACGCCGGCTTCAACCTTGCAATCCAGATCTTCACTATTTACTTCAAGAATTTTGTCCATCCGGCTGAGATCTATCGATATTCCCCCATGAGGAGCATTGACATGACCTTCCAGCGAAGACCCGGTCCCGAACGGAATGACCGGAACCTTGTGGGACGCACACTGACGCACGATCTCAGCGACTTCCTCGGTGCTTTCAGCAAAGACAACTGCATCTGGCGGCTGGTTTTGAAGCCAGGTCGTTGTATGCGCATGCTGTTCTCGCAACGCCTGCGATGTTGAGCAGCGCTCCCCAAATTCGTTTTTCAGTATTGCAATCAATGCGTCGGATTGCCCGCTCGTTCCTGTGGTGTGGGGCTTTGCGATCTGGCCCGCCGAATCCGGCATATGTCATTCCTCCTGGCGCATGGCTTTGGCCACGCAGATAAAACTGAATATGTTAGCGGGAGCTCGAAACGTCAAAGCCAATCCGGCCTATGCGGTAACACTTTGCTGAAGAAAATTCAAAAGGCGCACGATGACACAAATCTGGAGTGAAAAACCGGTTCAAAGCAACGTTATGACCGTAAAGAATGACTGGATCGACTATAACGGACATCTGAACATGGCTTATTACAACGTCTTGTTCGACACTGCTGTCGATCAGGTCTTCGAAGAGCTCGGAATGGGACCTGACTATGTCAAGAGCCGAAACGCCTCCTTTTTCACAGCTGAGGTGCATGTCTGCTATGTGCGCGAGTTGACGGCCGGCATGCCTGTGATCGTAGATCTGCAATTGATCGATTTCGATACCAAGAGGGCACATTTTTATCAGGAGTTGCGTCATGCCGACGAGAACTGGTTGTCGGCAACTTCGGAACAACTGAGCCTCCATGTCGATATGACAGCGCGCAAAGTGTCTCCATGGCCGGAAGATATCCTTGCAAATTTAACTGCACTTTACGAAGCACAAGCAGTTC
>NZ_JAILWL010000668.1 GCF_025698965.1 Roseibium sp. | reverse complement strand
AAGGACGTGGACATTGAAATTAAGCCGCGGTCGGTAACTGCCTTCATCGGGCCGTCCGGATGTGGCAAGTCGACCTTCCTGCGGACCATAAACCGCATGAACGACACTATCGACATCTGCCGCGTTGAAGGGTCGATCAGGATCGATGGCGAGGACATCTATGATCCGAAAGTCGATCCGGTCCAACTGCGCGCCAAGGTCGGCATGGTCTTCCAGAAGCCGAACCCGTTTCCCAAGTCGATCTACGACAACATAGCTTACGGCCCCCGCATTCATGGTCTGGCCCGCAACAAGGCTCATCTCGATGAGATCGTAGCCTCCAGCCTTCAGAAGGCGGGGCTGTGGGAAGAAGTGAAGAACCGTCTGGACGAACCAGGCACAGGCATGTCCGGTGGACAGCAGCAGCGTCTTTGCATCGCCCGCGCAATCGCCGTCAGCCCGGAAGTTATCCTTATGGATGAACCTTGTTCCGCGCTCGACCCGATTGCAACTGCGAAGGTGGAAGAACTGATTGACGAGTTGCGGGAAAACTACACGATTGTCATCGTGACGCATTCCATGCAGCAGGCGGCCCGCGTCTCTCAACGCACGGCGTTCTTTCACCTTGGCATCCTGGTTGAAGAAGGTCTGACCGAAGACATCTTCACCAATCCGAAAGACAAGCGAACACAGGATTACATCACTGGCCGTTTCGGCTAGGCGGTTTTCCGAATTCTGAAAGGGACACGGGATGTCTGAACACACAGTCTCGGCTTATGACGAGGAACTGACGGAAATGGCCGGAAAGGTCGCCGAGATGGGCGGGTTGGCCGAACGAGCTTTTGCGGACGCGGTTTCCGCGCTGGTTTCTCAGGACCTGGAGCTTGCGAAACGCACGATTTCTGAAGACGAGCGGCTGGACACGCTGCACCAGGAGATCGAAGAGAAACTGATTGAAATGATTGTCCGCCGCCAGCCCATGGGGCAGGACCTGAGAGAGATCACCGCTGCGACGCGGATCGCCAACGATCTGGAGCGTGTCGGTGATCTGGCAAAAAACGTTGCCAAACGCGTAATCGCAATCGACAGCGATTTGCAGTCCAAGAAGCTTGCAATCGGTGTCGAGCACATGACCGAGCTGGCCCTGTCGCAGCTCAAGCAGGTTCTGGATGCCTATACGCGCAAAGATGCCGAGGCTGCCCGTCGTGTGCAGGAAGCCGATGCAGAGGTCGATGCGATCTATACATCGCTGTTCCGCGAACTGCTGACATACATGATGGAAGATCCTCGGGTGATTACCCAATGTGTCCATCTGCTGTTTTGCGCCAAGAACATTGAACGCATCGGCGACCATGCAACCAACATTGCGGAAAATGTCTTCTACATGGTGACAGGTGACCGTCTTCCTGAAGACCGCGTGAAACTGGACGAAACAACCAGCGCCGTTTAACCGCCAGGACCTGGTGGAAAAAGGTTTCGGCCGGCGCATTGGCGACGGCTGCTGATAGTGGAGCGAGAAAGTATGCCGAAGGTGCTCATCGTTGAAGACGAAGAACCGCTCAGCCTTCTTTTGAGATACAATCTGGAAGCCGAAGGTTATGCCGTGGAGACCTGTGTTCGGGGCGATGAGGCGGAAATCCGTTTGCGGGAAAGCTTGCCGGACCTTCTGCTTCTGGACTGGATGCTTCCGGGACTGTCGGGCATCGAATTGTGCCGCCGGTTACGCGCACGGGAAGATACCGAACGCTTGCCGGTCATCATGCTGACCGCCCGCGGAGAGGAAGCTGAACGCATTCGCGGATTGTCGACTGGGGCTGACGATTACGTCGTCAAACCCTTCTCCGTTCCCGAGCTCATGGCGCGTGTACGGGCGATCCTGCGCCGTGCAAGCCCTGAAGTGGTTTCCACGATGCTGCGATCCGGAGATATCGAACTGGACCGTGAAACGCACCGGGTTCGCCGCAATACCAAGGAGATTCACCTCGGACCAACCGAATTCCGTCTTCTGGAATTCCTGATGACATCACCGGGAAGGGTGTTCTCGCGCGAACAGCTTCTGGATGGTGTTTGGGGTCACGACGTATATGTCGACGAACGTACGGTCGACGTTCATGTCGGCCGACTGCGCAAAGCGTTGAACAAAGGCAAGGCCAAGGATCCGATCCGGACCGTGCGGGGTTCGGGCTACGCCTTCAATGATCAATTCTCAATTGCCAGCTGACGGTTGACTGAAGTTGAACGCCAATCAGGTGTGCCTCACATGGAAACACAAAAAAGCCCGCCGTTTGGCGGGCTTAATTATTATGGCCGGTGTTGCTTATCCTATTACGACGCGCGGGCGACGACCTTGCGTGCACGGCGGTCGGCAACCGGCTGATAGGCAATCTTGCAGTGGTGCGCGCAATAGGGCACGCCGGCATCGGACTGGCGACCGCAGAAGTAAAAGTCGTCTGTTGCCGGATCGCCGATCGGCCATTTGCAGGTTCGCTCGGTCAGCGTCAGGATCGACGCGCGCTGCGAAATCGGCACAACCAGTTCCGCAATGGGTTCGACTTCAGCCTTGGGCTCCACCACCGGTGCCGGAGCAAGATCTGCCTTCAGGGCA
>NZ_JAILWL010000667.1 GCF_025698965.1 Roseibium sp. | reverse complement strand
AGCCTGACATTCAGGACAAACCGGACGCCAAGGTCGCGCCGGCTCTTTCCGGACATATCAAATATGAAGGCGTCAGTTTCGGATATACCGGTGACCAGGTCGCGCTACGGAAAATCAATCTCGACATTGCACCGGGTGAAACAGTTGCCTTTGTCGGGCATTCCGGCGCCGGCAAAACAACCCTCTGTTCCCTGCTCCCCCGCTTTTATGACGTGACAGAGGGCAGGATTTCCATCGATGGCATCGACTTGCGCTCGATGACCCTGGCTTCTCTGCGCAACCAGATCGGCATCGTGCAACAGGACGTCTTTTTGTTCGGCGGAACCTTGAGAGAGAACATCGCCTATGGCCGCCTGGATGCAACGGAAGAGGAAATCCTTGCGGCCGTCACGCACGCACGCCTCGACAAGGTGATCGAGACACTTCCCGATGGACTGAACACCATGATCGGCGAGCGTGGTGTCAAACTTTCCGGTGGTCAAAAACAGCGCGTGGCAATTTCTCGGATCTTCCTGAAAGATCCACCGATCCTGATCCTCGATGAAGCAACCTCCGCGCTGGATACGCAGACGGAACTTGAAATCCAGAATGCCCTGGATGATCTGTCGCAACAGCGAACGACGCTGATCATTGCCCACAGGCTTACAACGATACGCAAGGCCGACAAGGTTGCGGTGATGCGGGAAGGCAGGATCATTGAGTTCGGCAGCAATTCAGAGCTGCTTGCCAGCGATTCCGAATACCGCCGGATGACCGAAGTTCATAGCCGCTAAGACAGAAAATCGGGTACCGCGCGCCATTGCGGTGGCGCGCGGTGTTGTCATTCGTGGTTCAGTCACTCGGACCGATCATCTGTTCCGGCCGGACAAGATCATCAAATTCCTTTGCCGTCACGTAGCCGAGGTTCAAGGCTTCTTCTCGCAAGGACGTGCCGTTCTTGTGCGCGGTCTTGGCGATTTCGGTTGCTTTGTCATACCCGATCGCAGGAGCCAGCGCGGTGACGAGCATCAGCGAGCGTTCCATCAGATCGTTGATTCTGTCCCTGTTTGCGGTGATACCGGCCACACACCGGTCAGTAAAACTCAAGGACGCATCGGCCAACAATCTGATCGATTGCAGCATCGTGTAGGCCATGACGGGTTTGTAGACGTTGAGTTCAAAATGTCCCTGACTGCCGGCAACCGTAATGGTTGTGTGGTTGCCGAACACCTGGGTGCAGACCATCGTCATTGCCTCGCACTGGGTCGGATTGACCTTGCCTGGCATGATGGAGGACCCCGGCTCGTTTTCCGGTAGGGACAATTCCCCCAGCCCGGATCGAGGCCCCGAACCGAGCAAACGGATGTCGTTGGCGATCTTGAACAGCGATGCCGCGACGGTATTCAAAGCTCCATGAGCGAAGACATAGGCGTCATGTGCGGCAAGCGCCTCGAACTTGTTCGGAGCGGTACGGAAGGGAAGTCCGGTGATATCCGCGACTTCAGCTGCAAATTTCTCCGCGAATCCTTTCCGGGTGTTGAGACCGGTTCCGACGGCTGTGCCTCCCTGAGCAAGCTCGAGCAATCCGTCCAGCGTCTCACTCACACGGCGAATGCCCATTTCAACCTGCGCCGCATAGCCACTGAATTCCTGGCCGAGCGTAAGAGGTGTTGCATCCTGCGTATGGGTGCGGCCGATCTTGACGATGGCAGCCCATTCGCTGGATTTGGCCTGGAGCGCGGATTTCAGATGCCTGAGCGCCGGGACCAGCCTCTCCTGAATTTCCCGCGCCGCCGAAATATGCATTGCCGTGGGAAAGGTATCGTTTGACGACTGGCTCATGTTGCAATGGTCGTTCGGATGAACCGGGGACTTGGTGCCGATCTGGCCACCCAGGATTTCAATTGCGCGGTTGGCAATTACCTCGTTCGAATTCATGTTCGACTGGGTTCCCGATCCGGTCTGCCAGACCACGAGCGGGAAATTGTCGTCGAACTTGCCCGCGGCCACTTCTTCGGCTGCCTGCTCTATGGCTTTGGCAAGGTTCGGAGCAAGCTTGCCTTCTTGCTCGTTGACCCGTGCGGCGGCCTGCTTGATTACACCGAGGGCATGCACCAGTGGTCGTGGCATGGTCTCGTCACCGATTGGAAAATTCATCAGGGAACGGGCCGTCTGCGCGCCGTAATACTTATCGCCTGGAATATCGAGTGCACCGAAGGAGTCGGTTTCTGAACGGACTGGCTGGGACATATCTTCCTCTCCCGATGAAGGGTTTTGTTCGTCTGGTAATCGGCGCCGTGTCAGGCGATGTCTTCCACGAAGTACAGGTTGTTGCCATCCGGATCGGACAGCGAGAATTGCAGCTTGCCACGGGTGTTCAGCTTGAGATTGCCCAGATTCGGCAAGGCACGTTCAATAAATTCACAATGTAGCTTACGGATTTTTCCAGTCCTGAATACCACGGATAAATTGGAGATGATGTCGCAGTCATTGGTGTGAACGAGTTTCACGTCAAGATCGGAACAACGGATCCTGAGGCAATCGGCTTCCCTGAAAACCGCAAATCCAAGAAGATCTCCGTAACAAACCGCCGACCGTCTCAGATCACGCGAACGCAAAATCGGAACAG
>NZ_JAILWL010000666.1 GCF_025698965.1 Roseibium sp. | reverse complement strand
GTGACAACCGGTGCCCTTCACGAAGATGGCCTCAGCGATGTCGCCGATGGTTTCTTTGGCGGAGCGACCCGAGACAAACGATTGCAGATCATGAAGGATAGCCGGATCGGGGCCTTTGGCGCGCTTGCCCTGCTCGTTTCAGTGGTCCTGCGAACCGCACTGCTTGGCGCACTGTGGCAGCGTTTCAGCCCCGCCGACGCCGCTCTCTTGTTTCTGACAGGCGAAGCCCTCAGCCGTGCGCTGCTGGTCTGGCAATGGCAAATCCACCCGCTTGCCCGTCCGGACGGACTGGCCGCCCGTTTTGGCCAACCGCGATCCCAGACAGTCAAGGAGGCGATCCTCGTGACAGTTCCGCTTCTGATCCCGGCAGTTCTAATCCTGCCGATATCGGGATTTTCTCTCGGGTTTGTCCTGGCAGCTGGTGCCGCTTTTTTCGTCGGTCGCCTTGCCGTTGAAAAAATCGGCGGCACGACCGGTGACGTGCTTGGCGCGATTCAACAACTCAGCGGGCTTGGATTCCTGGTCGGGATGCTTATGGTTCCCTGAGGACATCAGGAAGGGCAGCACGCAAAATGGATGTGTCTAACTTTGAAGCGACAAGCTGTTTGCGCACTCGGTTTTTGCAGGGAACCTTGCTTCTTTTTGTCCTGGCCACCGTTGCCGCATGCGCAGGACGCCCTTCGGTTGGCGCGCTGGAAGTCTCTGTCGCTCCGGCAGAAGGTGCCAAGACGCATGATATCATGGTCGTCACCACAAGGCAGCGGGACGGCCAACCCGGCACGTTCTTCAATGGAGAGCGTGGAAGCGAGGTCAGCTATGCCGAAGCCTCGGTCTCGGTTCCACCAACCCACGAGCCCGGACAAGTTGAATGGCCAACCAGTCTACCAGGCAATCCAAACAAGGATTTCGTTACCCGCAGCGCAGCCTATGTCCCTGACAAAGCCGCCTTCTCGCGGGACATAAACCGCAGACTGGCGCAACTGCCGAAGGGCAAACGCGATATCTTCGTGTTCATTCATGGTTACAACACCCGGTTCCCGGAAGCGCTCTACCGGTTTGCGCAGATCGTCAACGATTCTGAAATGGAAGCGGTGCCCGTCCTCTTCACCTGGGCATCACGCGGCAAGGTTCAGGACTATGTCTACGATCTCAACAGCGCCGCCGTTGCTCGCCAGGCTTTGGCCGACACCGTCCTTCAATTGTCTGAAACCAATGCTGAAAACATCACCATCCTTGCTCATTCCATGGGGAACTGGCTGTTGATGGAAACCGCCATTCAGGCGGCGCCGGACAAACGGCGCAAAATGTCCCGCAAAATTCGTGAAATTATTCTGGCGGCACCCGACATCGATATTGATCTGTTCAAATCGCAACTGAAAAAGCTCGGCCCGCCGCCGACCCCCTATCTCGTGATCGTGTCCAAAGACGACCGTGCATTGCGCCTGAGCAGGGCAATCGCCGGTGGCAAGGAACGGGTCGGCGCCTATTCAAACGACCAGGAACTTGCCGAACTCGGTGCGGTGGTCGTCGACGTCACGGAACTGGATTCGCTCGACAGCTCTCATCACTCGAAATTCGCCCAACTTGCCGAAGTCAGTCCAGAAATCCGCAAAACACTCGGTCAATCCGGTCTGACTTCGGTCGCCGACATGTCGGGTGTCGCCAGAGCCGACGGGACGGTCGGCGGTCTTATCGGCGAAACACTTTCGCTGCCTGTCCGCATTATTGCCGCGCCTGTCACCCTGGCGACCGGTGGTGGATGACCGGCAGAGATTTCAGGCAACCAGGTAAATTTCTAGCTAAATACTGCTGAATTTTGCCACAATCAGTCTTGGCAACGCCACAATCTGCCGCCATATCCGCTTCATGAAGTCACCTTGTATCAACATCTGCCAGATTGATCACGAAAGCGGTCTTTGCACCGGCTGCTTGCGCACGCTTGACGAAATTGCCGGTTGGGCGGCGTTCAGCGACGATGAACGCGCTGAAGTTCTGTCCGATATCGACAGCCGCCGCCCGATCGACCGCGATGAAGGCAGTCCTGCATGAGAAGCCCGAAGCAATATCGGGGTCTGATCCTGGTGCTTCTGATAACCGTCATGGCCGCCATGGCTTTTTACGCCTTTTTCGGCGATCCGACCGATCCGGCCAATGCCAATTTCGACCGCACCGGACCGCGCATTGTCGGACTGTCTGCGCTTGCCTTCGTCTTCATGGCCAGCCTGGTATTCGGTCAGCCGAAGGTGCGGGACATCCTGCAGGCGACGGTGTTCTGGGGTGGTCTGTGCCTTCTTCTGGTCGTTGGCTACACCTATCGGGCTGACCTTGTTCAAGCCGGCTACCGGGTGCTGGGAGCCCTCGCCCCTGGCCTCGCTGTCACGCAACCGGACGGGTCCATCCTGATCGTGCGCGATGCAGGTGGGCATTTTGTCGTCAATGGAGAGACCAATGGCGCAAGGACACGCTTTCTACTCGACACCGGCGCCAGCGCAGTGGTTCTGACGTTCAACGACGCCAGACGGGCCGGTTTTGATCCTGCGGATTTGTCATTCACCGTGCCGGTATCGACCGCCAACGGCCGCACACTGGTCGCTCCGGTCAGGATCGACAC
>NZ_JAILWL010000665.1 GCF_025698965.1 Roseibium sp. | reverse complement strand
GACATTCATGGATCAGATGGGCGCCTTGTTCCCCGGCAGAATTCATGAGCTGGATTATGACCAGCTAACCGAAAATCCTGAGAAGCTGATCCGCGGTCTGCTGGACAGTCTCGACCTGCCGTGGGAGCCGGCGTGCCTGACGCCAGAAGAGAACAGGCGCAGCGTCGCAACCGCCTCATTCCGTCAGGTCAGGGCTCCCATCTACACAGGGAGCTCGCAGGCCTGGCGACGGTTTGAGCCCTTCATCGGCGATGCATTCGCCGCTTTCCAGCAATAGAGCTTTCTCCTTGCCGGGATTTTGCGCGCCCCATAAACTCGCCCAATGCGCGAGTTTTTCTCACCTCTGCTTGGTCTGCTGGCTCTGGTCGCCTGCTCCCCGCTTGAGCCGTATGAACAGCACATATTGGACGCCTGCGGCACGCTGGAGCGCGATTACACGCGGTCTGTCCAGGCGGCAGAACGCGGAGACCTCACCGCGATAGACTGCGAGATTGCGGTCGCCGATGGCGTGTTCATGGGTCCGGATGACGACCCGCCCAACGCCATCACCAGCGTCAGCTATCGCTATCTTCGCTGGATCGTCACAGGTGAACAGCCCGCAGACATCGCCGAACTGGCGGGGCTTCTGGACCAGCAAGCCCTCGAAGCCAATCTGTCGCTGATCTTCACCCATCATCTGGAAGCGACCGGCCAGCTTTATGCCGGGCGCTATGACGCGGCGGGGTGCTTCTTGCGCCCGCCCCGCATGGACCAGCTCTATCAGCGCGCCCAACCCCATCCGGACATGGCGGCGTGCGAGAGCGCCGTGCGGGACCATCCGTTTGGCTAGAGGGCAGGAAAGGCTGGAAAGATGCGTATGATCCTCGTCTGCATGGCTCTGGCTCTCGTTCTGACGGGCTGCAGCCGTCTTGAACCCCATGAGCAGCGCATACTGGAGGCGTGCGGGACGCTAGATCCAGATTTTGACGCCACGCGTCAGGCCGCCTATCGCGGCAAGCTCGCCGCCATTGATTGTGAGATCGCCATCGCCGACGGCGTTTTCATGGGGCCGTATGATGACCCGCCCGATGCCCTGTTCAGCGTGACCTTCCGCTATCTGCGCTGGATCGTGACAAGCGAGCAGCCCGACGACATTCTCGAGCTCGCCGCCCTCTGCGACCAGTTCTATCTGATCAATCGTCTGACCATTCATTATGATCAGTATCTGATCAAGACGGGGCAGTCCTATTCAGGGCTTTTTGACAAAAACGGCTGTTTCCTGCGCACGCCCCGCATGGACCAGCTCTATCGCGCCGCCCAGCCCCATCCGGACATGGCGGCGTGCGAGAGCGCGGTGCGGGATCATCCGTTTGGCTAGGTCAGCTGGCGGCGAACTTGAGAGGGGGAATGAAGCAGTAGGCGGAGGAAGGCGGCAAGAAGAAGCCTCATAGGAAAACATCGCCAGCATGGGAGGCCTCTCCAGCAGAGACAGAAATAATGCGCCGACGCGTAGAGGATAGCAGGCCTTCCTGGTAGTGACCGTGAAATTCAGATTAGCTTGTATATTTCGTTCACTACCCTGTCACTGGTTAGAATGGTGCGTACGCACTACATGTGATTAACAATCAGATGTTTGACCACTGCCTTCAAATAAGGCATACAGAACGGCCCGCAGGTTTGGACGCTGCGGGCTGAGTGGTACTCTGTTCTGTTGTTGCTCGCGTTTCGCCAAGGTTGTGGACACCCCAACCGCGATCACCACAGCATATATAGACGACAAACGGCCTCACCGCAAGCGGTGTGGCCGTTTTTTTTCGTATAATTCTGCATATTCAGGCCTTAGATTTCGTATTCATTCTAATAATATAAAAAAATCAATAGTTTATCATTAAGCTATAGTGCGCGCACTAACCCCAGGGGAGTACACACCAGCTGGAAACAAGCCGAAGCTTTGGGCCGTTGATTTTCCAGATAAACTCGTATAATAATACGCCACCGATAGCCGTTGGAGTTTTTCATGGCCCGAAGTCCCAGCTACCCCTCAATTCCTTTAGAAAAAGCTGTAGAGCTCGCTGGTGGAATCTATGAAGGCGCGCAACGCAGCCATATTGACCCAGAAACTGCTTACGAGCTTATGGGCTACTCAGGTAAAACGGGAGCCTCTCTCTCAGCTTTAGCAGCACTAAAACACTATGGGCTTATTGAAGGTCGATCTGATTCCCTAAGAATCACAAGCCTTGGGGAGCGTATACTTAACCCCATGGATGAGGATGAACGCTGCAAAGCGCTATTCGAGGCAGGTTATAATCCCACGTTCTTCCAAGAGCTTCGCTCTGAATTTGGTGAGGTCATTCCTGCGGATAATGTTATTCGAGCACTTGCCATGAGAAAACACGGCTTCAGCAAATTTGGTGCTGATGGTGTTGCGAAATCATACGGAGAAACCATCCGATTTCTAAGCCGTTTCAACACAGCTCCCTCTGCGGTTGTTGATACGTCAAGAGATGACGAGCCCTCTGGTGTTCATATTAGGGAACGGCAGATCGCTCTTACTCGATCCAGCGATGATGCAATTGAATCAAACACTAAGAATCCTATTAATCCCGAACGGACAACTGATGAAAATGTGATTGAGGTTCCTATCGGGC
>NZ_JAILWL010000664.1 GCF_025698965.1 Roseibium sp. | reverse complement strand
CGACGGCATAGTTCGTTCTGAATTCAATGAAGAGATGTTCGGAAACCGAATGGCTCGAAACTTCGAGTGGATCAAGCATCGTTTTGATCCTGCAGGGCTCCTGAACCCGGGAAAAATAACATTCCCGCCAAAAATGGATGACCGGACGCTCATGCGTTACGCACCGGACTACACTGTCGAGGACTTTAAAACCGTTTTCGACTGGTCATCCTATACCGGCGCAGCTGGTGGTTTTCAGGGCGCTGTTGAGATGTGCAACAACAACGGCGCTTGTCGGAAGTTGAAAGACGGTGTCATGTGCCCCTCCTTCCGGGTCACACGCAACGAAAAAGACCTCACTCGCGGGCGCGCGAACTCCCTCCGGCTCGCAATTTCCGGACAGCTCGGGGCAGACGCGTTCACTTCGGACGACATGGCCGATTCCCTGAAACTCTGCGTCTCATGCAAGGGCTGCAAACGAGAGTGCCCAACCGGCATCGACATGGCCAAAATGAAGATCGAGGTCCAGGCTGCCCGCGCCCGGAAAAACGGGATTGGTCTGCGTGAGAAACTAATTGCTTATTTGCCTCGATACGCCCCCTACGCGGCGAAAGTACCCTGGCTGATGAACCTTCGGGATCAGGTTCCAGGACTTGCTTTCCTGTCCGAGTGGCTGCTTGGTTTTGCGAAAAATCGCAGGCTCCCAAGCTGGCGGAAAGACTGGATACGCCAGCAAACAAACGGAGTAGAAACCCCGGACGTTGTGCTTTTCGTTGACACGTTCAACCGCTATTTCGAGCCTGAAAACGTGGAGGCTGCCCGCAAAATTCTTACGCATTCCGGTTATTCGGTTGAATTGGCGGCACAAGCCGGACAGAAACGGCCGCTCTGTTGTGGACGAACCTTCCTCTCCGCAGGGTTGGTTGATGAGGCAAAGCACGAAATCCGGCGCACTCTCAGAGCACTCGCTCCGGCGCTGGCAAATGGCGCGACTGTCATCGGTCTGGAACCTTCTTGCCTCCTGACTTTCCGGGACGAAGCACCGTCGCTGCTTGGGGACGACTGGCAGGAGCAGTTCGCAGATCAATTCATGCTGCTTGAAGAGTTCATCGCCAGAGAAAGCGAAGCCGGCAATTTCGATCTTCCGTTAGCTCCACTGCCGCATCAGCAGGCGCTGGTACACGGTCACTGCCATCAAAAGGCATTCAACACCATGACAGCCTTGCAACAGACCCTGGGTTTGATCCCGGATTTGAAAGTGGAAGTCATTGCATCTTCCTGTTGCGGGATGGCAGGAAGCTTTGGATATCAGGCTGAGACACTCGAAATTTCGAAAGCAATGGGTGAGTTAAGTCTGCTACCGCGGATACGCGCTTCAGCAAAAGACAGTCTGATCGTTGCAGGGGGCACCTCTTGCCGGCACCAGATTGCTGATGGAACGCATCGAAACGCAATTCACGTGGCAAGAGTTTTGTGCCACGCTCACGATCTTGCTATGCACTAGAGAATGCGCATGACACTTACAGAAGCAGCCCTGCCGATCCAAAGACGAACGCTGCACGATGAACTAGTGGACCGCTTGCGTCACCTGATCATCGAAGGGGAACTGAAACCCGGCGAGAAGTTATCGGAAAAAGAACTCAGCGAGATGTTTGGAGTATCTCGCACGCCATTGCGCGAAGCACTTAAGGTGTTGGGAAAGGAAGGCCTGGTCAATCTTGTTCCCAACCGAGGCGCAACTGTTTCAAAGCTCACACTGGCAGATCTGGAAGAAGCCTTTCCCGTCATGGGAGCTCTTGAATCTGTTTCAGGAGAACTGGCCTGCGCCAATATCACAGATCAGGAAATTGAGCAGCTGGAGCGCCTGCATAAGGAAATGATCAGCAAGTATGAAGCGGAGGACTTAAGCGCTTATTTCAAACTGAATGAAGCCATTCATCAGCTGATCCTGGAAGCTGCCCGCAACCCCACTTTAAGCGAGATGCAACGAAGCCTGTCCGGACGCATTCGCCGTGCGAGGTACATGGCAAATATGTCCCCTGCCCGGTGGGCAAAGGCGGTAGCGGAACACGAAGCAATCTTGGCGGCCGTCAAGGAGCGGAATGGCGGGAAGTTGGGAAAGATCCTGAAACTGCATCTGGCAAACAAGCTGGAATCCGTACGCGAAGAACTTGTCGAGTAGTCAAAACGTACTCATCCGCATTCTCGCTGTCGTCCTGACAGTTTACTGAGTTGAAGAGAATTCATGTTTGAAGCATTTGCGATCACATTAGCGGCGCTCGCCACGATGCAACTTGCCCCTGGGCCGAATCTCGTTGTGATCGCCTCTACCGGATTGAGTGAAGGTCGAAAGGCAGCCCTTTTGGTCACGGGCGGCATTGTTACAGGTGTTTGTTTGTGGGTCCTGGGGGTCGCATTCGGCATTGGGACGCTCCTGCTCACATATCCTGTTCTTATGACAGGCATGAAACTGGGTGGTGGTGCCTATCTCCTATGGCTCGGCTCAAAAGGAATTTTGTCCTTGGTAAGGGGTGGCGACAGCAAAATCTCTGCCGTCAGCTTCACAGACGGTCAGCCACCACATTCGATTTCCCATTACAAACGGGGATTGCTTGTTGCCATGGCCAATCCCAAGGCAGCTCTTGCATGGGCGGCTA
>NZ_JAILWL010000663.1 GCF_025698965.1 Roseibium sp. | reverse complement strand
AAGTCGACATCACGAACCTTCGCAATCACAAAGCGATTCGACTTGCTGTTGCAGGCGAATCTTGAACTTAATGAGTCTGACGATAGGAAGGTAAAAGATATGTGCAGAACGGTTTTTTCGATATGCGGTCTTTTGCTTGTCTTCAGTCTTGGTGCCTGTGCAGTCGGTCCAGGGACACCGCTGGTGGACGCTGTGAGATCGGACAGAGGGCCCACAAGCTCCAATGTACCGGTGCCGGAGGGGTATGGGCTCAGCGGTTATCCCGGTAAATCCAGTGGCTTGATCAATCCGGAAGAGCGTGAGGCCACCCAGGTCTATCTGGAATCTCTGGCGACGCAATAACGGCTCGACCTCGATTGAGAAAACAAAAGCTCTTCCGTTGAAATTGCCTTATATTCCAATCTCCGAAACTGTGAAATTATAAGTATTCCTTTACAACTTGAACGTTACCTTGCCAGCCCGTAAGGGGCTGGAATTTAACGTATATGACACTTGATACTCCGACATTATTTACATGTCTGACGGTTGCTGAAATTGCCGGAAGTGCAATTCTCCTTCTTTTTTGCTTTTTCTGGAACTCGCGGGGAAACTCGTGCACGCAAAGCCTTAGTTTGTGGTCCGCCGGTTTTTTCCTGATCGGTTGCGGCTCAATGCTGGTAGCCATGCGGGGAGCAATACCTGACGGGCTGAGCATTGTGACAAGCAATGCGCTTATCCTTGCCGGAGCAGCTTTGCGTCGTAGCGGGTTGGCTGTATTTCTTGGCCAGAAGCGGCATTTTGGGGTGGGTGCGGTGGTAACGCTCCTATGGGTCGCACTCTGCTTTTTTCCTCCCTTCAGAGAAAACCTGGTTGCCAGGATCAACTACCTTTATTCGTTCCTGATACTGAACTGTCTCTGGATTGTCTGGATGGCGTTCCGGGATAACAGGGAAAAGCTGCGCTCCGTTCGATTGCTTGGAGTGACCATGTTGTCTGAATGCGCTGCCTTTGTCTGGTTTGTTTTGCATCAGAACCTGCACACTTTCCCCGACTATCTATCATCGTTTCCGGAAAGCTTCATGACCGTTTACCTGGTCACGCTTCTGTTCTCGAGCATCATGACCTTTGTTCTGCCGCCCTGCATGGTGATCGAACGTTCTCTTTTGGGCTTCAAGGAGCAGGCGCTGCAGGACGCTCTGACCGGTTTGCCGAACCGGCGCGCCTTTCTGGATAATGCCAGTTCCTGGGTTGCCGACCGGAAATCGGAAGAACAGGTCTACAGCGTGATCATGCTGGATCTGGACAGGTTCAACTCGGTCAACGAGACTTTCAGCAATGCCATGGGAGATGCGGTATTGCGCCTGTTTGGCCGGGTGCTGAAAGACACAACGGGCGAAAACGCCATGCAAGGGCGCATCACAGGGGAGGAATTCGTTGTGTTTTTGCCGGGAGCCGACAAGGAATTTGCGATGCTGACAGCCCAGCGCATATGCAGACAATTCGGACATTCGTGTCAGGAGGCATCTGAAGGCAAATTGTTGGTCTCGGCGAGCGTTGGCCTTGTAACTACTCATTCGGGGGTCGACCTGGAAAGGGCTATGGAAGTTGCGGGCCGGGGGCTGCACAAGGCGAAACAACAGGGGCAGGCACAGGTTGTCGCCATGGACCTCACGCCCGGGGGAGGTTTGACGAAAAGCTCGCGTATTGCGGGTTTTTCCTTTCTGCGGAAAAAAGTCGCCTAGGATCTGTTTCGGATCAGTAACAGGCCCTGATTTGAACAAAACCCGCTGTGTTTTGGTGGCGGAGGTCCTGCAAAGCGCAAGACTTCGTGGCGCTGAAGTATGCCGATTATTGCCATTTCCAATTGGATGCAGGTCTCTTCGTGGTCCGCTTGTTTTGGGTCAGTCACAATCAATGTATACTTTGAAGTGCGTTTCGAGAGGGCGAATCGTCTGGTGGGGGAGAAGAGTTGCTTGACGCAACAACACTTTTTACGTGTTTGATGGTTGCCGAACTGGCAGGCAGCGCCGTTCTCGCGTCTCTTTTTCTTTTCTGGAAACACCCGAATTCCGAAACAAGGTGGTCAACCGGGCTCTGGTCTGCGGCATTGCTTTTAGGTGGAATCGGTACCTTTTTTCTGGGTTTGCGAGGGCTTCTTCCTGACAGCATCACACTGGTTCTAGCCAACTTTCTGATCCTCTTCGGTACCGGGTTGCGCAGAAGCGCGGTCTCAGCATTTTTTCAGATGCCGAAACGGATCTGGATCGCGGGGGCTGTCGGAGGGGTCTGGGTGCTGTTGTGCTTCATTCCCGCCTTTAGAAACAATCTGCCGGCACGTGTGAACTACAACGAAGCCGTGATGGTCTTTCTGGTGCTTTGGAGTGTCTGGATCGCAGTCAAATGCAATCGGGAGCGCCTGCATACGGCAAAAATTTATGCCGTCAGTTCCGCACTGGAATGTGTTGCCTATTTGGGTATGGCCATATTTTTCAGCACATCAGCTTACGAGAATTATCTGGCGTCATTTCCTTCTTACGCGCTTCCTTATCTTTTACTGACCATTCTTGTCGCAATGGTTTGTTCCCTGATCTCCGTAGTTGCAATGACACTGGAGCGTACGCTCTTGAACTATCGGCAGCAGGCAGATGAAGATCCCTTGACG
>NZ_JAILWL010000662.1 GCF_025698965.1 Roseibium sp. | reverse complement strand
ATGTCGAACATCATTCTTTCAGATGCTGAAGCCCGTGCGAGAGTGTTCGACCTGTTGTTCTCAATGGCGCTTCGAACTGTGAATGAGGGGGCAACAAGAAGCGCCCCCTAGGCTTTCGGCAGGAGGTGCGTGAGGTCGAGATCAGGATAACTGATCTTCTCCATCCATCGTTTGAGATCGCTTGGGGTGTACCCCTTACCATAACGAGCCGCCATGCCGCGCTCAGTATGTCCAATGAGAGCATTCGCTACGGAATCTGGCACATCAGCAGCCCTACAGGCGTCTCTGAAATTGTGGCGGAAGCTGTGGTAGCTGGTTTTCTCACTCTTCGCCCCAGCAGACGACAGGAAACGACCAAACCACTTAGAGAAGGGCGAAGAGTAATACTCATCGTTCCCAACCTTAAGGTCCTCGAAAATTCTGCGACAACCCAGGCCACGCTGTTGGTCCACGAAGCTCAAGAAGCCAAGCTTGATCAGCTCTGAGTGCACTGGCACCTTACGTTTCGAAGCTTTGTTTTTGAGGCTCTTATCGGGTGCAGACAGGTTGTTATCGAAGCATAGAACATCATCAAACTCTGCAACGTCACGACACTCAAGCTGAAGGATTTCATTGAGGCGCATTCCACTGAACAGCCCAATCAGGGGGAGCCAATAGTAGCCACGATTTCGTGGAATGTAGCTCCCGACCTGCCTGTATCGACTGATTGACCTGCACCCAGTGAATAGAGGCGCATTAAGGATACGCTGCAGGTCTTCAGAACTGAACGGATCGCGCTCTTCCGCAGCATCAGTGTCTACTGGCAACTGCAAGCCTTTGAACAAGTCTCCATTGACATCATCGTAGTTACCCTCAGCCCACCGCCAAAAAGATCCAACGAAATTCATGAGTTTGTTAATATTCTTGTTCGTCATCGGTTTGAGGCCAAGCTCGGCAGCACGCGATGAGGCTTCTGAAATGGGCAAATGTCTGATTTGAGAGTTCTTCACCCAGTTCGGGGGAAGATTACGAAGAACAGCCTTAAACTTTCGAGCGTCCGCCTTCGCGTATGACGTGACATCCTTGTCCCCAACCACGTCAAGGAAATGAGTGCTCCAGACTTTGTGCTCGCGTTGCGTCTTCGGCCTCCACGCCCCCAAACTCTTCTCTTGGATCCACTCGGCCATTGCTTCGGAAGCAAAAGTCCCTGACCCTCTGCCTGCGAAGGAAGGCTCTGGTGAGGCAGGCGTCGGAACGATCTCGCCCTGATTACGAGCCTTGATTTGCTCACGCGCTTTAATGGTCGCTTCCTGCAGACGACGTGCAAGCCGCTTCCAGCTTGGGGATCCTTCAGCAAGCGTGACATCAAGACCCTGCCAGCTCAGAACCTCTTCCGCTTCTGCTTTGAAGAAGTCATCCACCTTCCCTTGAGCGTACACCTTGCGGGTATGGCCTGAGAGTTCATCGTTGCTTTCTGAGTGCTCATCGAAAGCAGGCAGTGGCAGCTGAGGCGTTTCCTCATCCGGATCAAAGAACCCATCCAAGCGGGTTTCTTCATCTTCTTCTAGGAGGTGCGTGTAATAGAGCTGCTCGGCTAGATCGAGCTGCTCTGGCGTAAGCTCCTCAACCTGAGCCGCCCTCGAATCCCGAGAAGCCGTCTGCGCCAACTTGCGGCGGTGCTCCTCGAACGCACGGTCAACTATTGCAGCCTCAACGCGAACACGCCGTATTGCCTCAGCGAAATCCGAGGTTCTAAGAGACTTCTTCTCCTCAACCTTCGGATAGGTATCCTTGATGTCTTTGGGAATAGCCGCGCGGTGGTAATAGGTCGTTCCACGCACATGGAGTCGGGGATGTCCGGGCACTTTCTTCATGCTCCAACTGTACCAGTCCAATGACCCAGTCAGAAGCAATCCCTGCAGCAGATCAGTAAGTTACTGTCGCTTCGCCCGAAAAAGGAAACTGGCGGAGAGAGAGGGATTCGAACCCTCGGAACGCTTGCGCGCTCAACGGTTTTCGAGACCGCCCCGTTCAACCACTCCGGCACCTCTCCGAACTCAGGGATGCGCGGTGTCGCAAAGGCTGGGGGTAAAATCAAGTCTCTTGGGCGCCGGGACCTGAACCCGAAGAGCGCCTGCATGCAGTTTCAGACCCGGCGCAGCGCCTTGCTGCGTTGACTCACGCGCCCTCTTTTGTCTATATCGCGCGCTCTGCTCCCGCACGGACCTGTCCGATGCGGGGCTTTGCTTGTGAAACAACGCTGGCTCGCACCAAGAACCGGCGAAGAAAAAGGGCTCCGGTCTCGCGGCTTCGCGGATACGGCTCCGAAACAAAGGAACACGATCATGTATGCAGTGATCAAGACCGGCGGTAAGCAATACCGCGTCTCCGAAGGCGACATCCTGCGCGTCGAGAAACTCAGCGCGGAAACCGGCGATGTCGTCGCGTTTGACGAAGTGCTGATGATTGGCGGCGAAGGCGATTCCCTGGTCGGCGCGCCGGCCGTGGACGGCGCCTCGGTGACCGCGAACGTGCTGGACATCCGCAAGGACAAGAAGATCAAGGTCTTCAAGAAGCGCCGCCGTCAGAACTATCGCCGCACCAAGGGCCACCGCCAGTGGATCGCGGTCATCTCGGTCGCAGAGATCCTGAAGCCGGGCACGAAATCCAAGCTGGACG
>NZ_JAILWL010000661.1 GCF_025698965.1 Roseibium sp. | reverse complement strand
CCGGGTCATAGGCGAAAGCACTTCCGATGGTCGCAGTAAAAACAAAAGCGGCTGCGAGAAGAGAAGACAGAAATTTCTTGTTCGTACGCATGATTAAGCTCCGTATTACTTTGTTTAGTCTGAAATGATGCCCCCAATAACAAGGTCATTTGAGCATCGCGCTTACGTCTTGTGAACGCTGCACACCGAAAGTAGTTTCGATTTTTCAGAAAAGAATAGGTATAAACGATACGTGATCACGTGTTTACTTGGATAAACCAGAATTCACGGAGCCGTGTTATTTAGTTCAACTCGCAACAATAAGTAAATAACGCTCATGAGACGGGATTAATCTGCAACGCGCGTGCCTTCATCACCGCTCGGTCCACATAATGACACTGGCGATTGGCGTAACGTGAGCTTCGTCGATCTGGAAGAGGTTTCCCGAGAAATCCTGGGCCACACTCCCTAAGCCGGGTTCGCGTTTCTTTGCGCATCCACCTGCTGCAGAACCGGTGAGGGCTGTTTCGCCATGCGGGCCTCCTCGATCAGACGGTCACTGGCAGTCTCGATGGCCAAGACCATTTTCTGATGGAATTCGTCAGGGGCCAGGCCGGGCTCAATCGCCGGCAGGATCTCGACCACAACTGTTCCCGGATAAACGATCCAGGATGAGCGCGGCCAGTAGAGTCCGGCATTGTGAGCAATTGGCACCACCGGGCATTTCAGGTCCTTGTAAAGATGTGCGATGCCGAATTTGTATTTCGGATCGGCGCCTGCCGGGCGGCGCGTGCCTTCCGGAAAAATCAGGATCTGACGTTTTTCCGCAATGGCCTCCTTCGCGGCTTCCATCATCGCAGCAAGTGCTTCTGACTTCTTGCCGCGATTGATCGGGATTTGTCTGTATTTTGCCGTGTACCAGCCGAAAATCGGAATCCAGCGCAATTCCCGCTTGAGAATGAAGGTTGGACTGGAAAAGAGCGGAATCAACGTCACCGTTTCCCAGGCGGACTGGTGCTTCATCGCTGCAATGAAGCCACCATCGGGAAGGTTCTCCTTACCGCGGATTTCCACCTTGAGGCCCACGGTAACCCGCATCAGCAACAAAAGGGATTTCGACCAGACCGGCACGATCCACCAGCCCCAGCTGCGTGGCAGCAGCATGACCGGTGAAAACAGGATCATTTCAACAAAGGTGACGGTATAAAACAGAACCTGAAACAGGGAAGAACGCAGAAGAAGCATGGCACCTGAGCAAAGTGAATTGGCGAAATCGCCGGTCTGAGTCCAACCGTTCAGACGAGAACCGACTTGATCAGCTCACACCCTTCACGGTTATCCGAAGTCGGGCGAGGATATACTTCACATATTCGCGCATGAGAAGCCGGATCGTGGCAGGCTCTCTATACCAGGTATCCAGGTTCAGATCCTTGGAGAAGACGGGATAGGCAATCAGACTGACATCCGGCAGGACTTCGGACAGTTCAACCCTGGCTCTTGGCAGGTGATAGGCGCTGGTGACCACAAGCAGCGAATTGAATCCGTTCTTTTGGACCCAGTGCGCGGTTTCGACTGCATTGCCGGCGGTATTGAGTGCCACCCGGTCAAGGTCAACGCTGCTCTTTTCCAAAGGCATGCTGGACGATGTGACGGCTGCAAGCTGCTCACGCGTCGTCCCGGGATGAACTCCTGAGATCAGCAGTCGGTTGGCCCTGCCTTCCTCCAGCAGCCGCACCGCTTCATTGACGCGGGCATGCCCTCCGGTCAGAACGACAATCGCGTCCGCATTGGCTGTGACCGGGGTCTGCGCCTTGGAAACCTGATGGGCAAAGAACATGAACTGGACAAAAGCTCCAGTCACCAGGGAGGCAATGACCAGCAAAAACAGGATGCGCAGTCCGAACCGTCTTTTCCGGCGCCGGTCCGGTTTTGGCATGGCGGACGCATCCGCAGAACTTTCCGCGAGGGCAGACACATTCCGCCCCGGAACGGCGGAAACACCGTCCTCCAAAGCAGGATCTAAAACTGTGTCAGCGTGCGTCATGCGGCGACTATGATAAGTGATTCGGCCAATTTCGCGGCATCAGGCTCTTGCGACAAAATAACGACTTATGCCGTCACGTCAAAGATCGTTTCAAACCTTGCGCAAAGTGTGAAAAACAATTGCCGGTTTCGTTCCGGTCCAGAACCGGTCAATCCACCTTGGCAAGATGTGCCTTGACCGCCAGCCCCGAGGTCAACGCCGTTAGAACGGCAACCAGAAACACGACGCCGAACACACCGAAATATCCGGGCAGGCTGACAGAAACGGTTCCGAACAGAGCCGACATCTGATCGGACCCGGCTTGACCGGTTCCCTGTCGCGTCATCATGTCGACAATCACGAAACAGATGATTGCCTCCCGACAACCCTCCTTTCAGACCGAGCATAAGGAAGTGTCGTTGAAATTCACGCGCAATGAACGTGTCCTCGGCGCCGACCAAATGCAGAACCGAAACAACATCCTTGTTACCGGCCATCGCGGATTGCGTGGCAAATACGACGCTGAGCACCATTGATCCCATCACCAGGATCATGATTGCAAATCCTCCGACGACCACAGCGCCTGCCATCGCCGAAAGTCGGGACGTCCAAACCGAATGATCGTCGACGCTTGCACCGGTGACCTGTTGCGAAACTTGAGATCTGAGCTGTGCCAGGTT
>NZ_JAILWL010000660.1 GCF_025698965.1 Roseibium sp. | reverse complement strand
GACACGATCGAAGACACGGATGCGACCCGCGCTGAAATCGATTCGCTGTTCGGAGAAGAGATCGGCAAACTTGTTGAAGGCCTGACCAAGATCAAACGGCTTGATCTGGTGTCGCAAAAGGCCAAACAGGCGGAAAACTTCCGCAAACTTCTTCTTGCGATTGCAGATGACGTCCGCGTGCTCCTTGTGAAGCTGGCAGACCGGCTCCACAACATGCGCACTCTACACCATATGCCTGAACACAAGCGTGGCAGGATCGCGGAAGAAACCATGGAAATCTATGCACCGCTTGCGGGACGCATGGGGATGCATGACATGCGCGAGGAGCTGGAGGATATTTCCTTCCATACGCTCAACCCCGAAGCCTATGAGACCATTACCGACCGCCTGGTGGACCTTAGGGAAAAGAACCGGGACCTGATTGCCGATATTGAGACCACGCTCACCGAGCGCTTGAGCGAGCGCGGGATGGCGGCGCTGGTGAAGGGGCGCGAAAAACGTCCGTACTCCATTTTCCGCAAGATGCAGCGCAAGGCGATCGGGTTTGAGCAGCTGTCTGATATTTACGGGTTCCGCGTGACAGTGGGCACCGTTGAAGCCTGTTACCGGGTCCTGGGCGTCATCCACACAACCTGGCCGACCGTTCCGGGCCGCTTCAAGGACTATATCTCGACGCCGAAGCAGAATGACTACAAGTCCATTCACACGACGATCGTCGGTCCTTCCAGGCAAAGAGTGGAACTGCAGATCCGGACGATATCCATGGATCGGGTCGCGGAATACGGTATTGCCGCCCATGCACTTTACAAGGATGGCGAATTCGGCGGCCGCAACATTGCGCGTCACACCGATGACTGCCGAGCTTTCGAGTGGTTGCGGCGCACGACGGAGCTTCTGGCACAGGGGGACACGCCGGAAGAGTTTCTGGAAAACACCAAACTGGAACTGTTCCACGATCAGGTCTTCTGTTTTACGCCCAAGGGCCGCCTGATCGCCCTGCCTCGCGGTGCGACGCCGATAGATTTCGCCTATGCCGTACACACCGGCATCGGCAACACGTGCGTCGGCTGCAAGATCAACGGCAAGATCATGCCGCTCGTCACGGAGCTGCACAACGGCGACGAAGTCGAAATCATCCGCTCTCCGGCGCAAACACCGCCTCCTGCTTGGGAAGCCATTGCCGTCACGGGCAAGGCCCGGGCTGCCATTCGCCGCGCGACACGGGAATCGGTCCGCAAGCAGTATGGCGCGCTCGGCGAGCACATTCTCAAGCGCGCCTTTGCAAGGGCGGACAAGGCGTTTTCAGAAGATCTTCTGGAAGCTGTACTTGAGGAACACCATCAATCGACGGTCGCCGATCTTCTTGCTGCCGTCGGTCGGGGAGATCTGAGTGCGCAGCTTGTGCTGAAATCAACGCATCCAGATTATCAGGACGAGCGTGTCGCGATTTCCGGCCCCCCACAGGAAGAAGGCTGGTTCGGTCTGAAACAGGGCCATGGAATGAAATTCCGCATTCCCCCAGGGGAACTGGATTCTGACAAGGCTTCGGACGACCAGTCGGAAGACACCGCTGAGGGCCCGGCCTTGCCAATCCGCGGGCTGTCGGGTGACATTCCGGTGACATTTGCACCCGATGGCGGTGCTGTCCCCGGTGATCGCATCGTCGGCATCTTGACCCCGTCTGAGGGACTGACCATTTATCCGATACAATCACCGTCTTTGAAAGAATTCGATGATCAGACGGAACGCTGGGTCGATGTCCGTTGGGATATTGATGTCAATAACCCGGAACGGTTTCCGGCAAGGCTCGACATCTCGGCCGCTAATGAGCCCGGTTCACTCGCGACGATCGCACAGGTCATCGGCGAAAACAGCGGAAACATAGATAACGTGAAAATGGTGCAAAGGGCCCCTGACTTCCACCAAATGACCATTGACCTGGAAGTGTGGGATCTGAAACATCTCAACCGGATCATAAATCAACTTCGTTCAAAACCGAATGTTTCCAGCGTCAGCCGGGTGAACGGCTAAGAACGCATTACAAATTAGAGGGATCCCGATCCATGAACCGTGATGAAGTGTTGTCCTTGTTCCGCGAAGCCGGCGCGATTCTGGAAGGTCACTTCATTTTGACCTCAGGATTGCGCAGCCCGGTCTTTTTGCAAAAAGCCCGTGTTTTCATGTATCCGGACAAGACTGAAAAACTCTGCAAGGCGCTGGCCGAGAAAATCAAGGCCGCGGATCTCGGACCGATAGACTACATCGTCTCCCCTGCCCTTGGCGGGCTCATTCCAGGTTACGAGACGGCACGGCACCTCGAAGTTCCCGCAATGTGGGTTGAACGCGAAGACGGTGAATTTCGTTTGCGCAGATTCGATCTTCCCCAGGGAGCTCGGGTCATCGTCGTTGAGGATATCGTAACCACAGGGCTGTCCAGCCGCGAAACGGTAACTTCGTTGAAAGCTCTTGGTGCTGAAGTACTTGGCGTTGCCTGTCTGATCGACCGGTCGGGGGGAGAAGCTGACGCTTCCGTGCCAATCATTGCCCTGGCGGAGTACAAGGTCCCGGCCTACGAGCCGAACAACCTGCCTCCGGAATTGGCAGCCCTTCCCGCCGTGAAACCCGGCAGCCGTGGATTGAGCTGAACGAGAACGGAGCCATATAGCACCCAATGCTGTTTCGCC
>NZ_JAILWL010000066.1 GCF_025698965.1 Roseibium sp. | reverse complement strand
TTGTTCAGTTCCTCAATACGGTAGATATAGTCGAGGTTCTGCGAGATCCTGAGAAGCAACTCTTCCGGTGAACAGTTTTTATCAACGAAATCAGCGGCTCCATATTTCAGGAATCGGACCCTGTTGTCCGAATTCGCATAGGACGACATGCCGATAACGCCAACCTGTTCGGAACTGTGATTGCGCCGAATGGTCTTCAAGAATGCGAACCCATCCTTCCCAGGCATGAAATAGTCGGCAAGTACAAGTTTGATATCATCATTTTGCTGCAGACATTCCAACGCTTCGTCGGTCGAGGACGCCTGATAGACCTTGTAAAGATGTTTTGAAACTATCTGTGCGATGGCGTCGCGTTCGACCGGAGCATCGTCAACAACCAGTATTCCGATTTTGGGGTTTTGTGCCAGTTTGCGGATCAGTTCGGCGACGTAATCGAGGCTGCCGGGGGAATCCTTCAGGACATAGTCGATCACACCTTTGCCCAGCATCTTGGCACGCGTTTTGGGATCGAACCGGCTTGTGAATACAATTGTCGGGATGTTCCATTCGGCACAAAGATCGACGATTTCACCGTTTACTGCATCGGGCAATGTCAGGTCGACCAGGGCAAGGTCCGGTTCACCAATGGGCAGATTGAGGCAGTTTTTTGCTTCATCGTAACTGCGCGCAACCATGATTTGATGCCGGCCGACTTCATGCAACTTCTTGACGATCGCCTTTTCGAAAAAGGAAGCGTCTTCAACTAATAGAGTAGTTTGCATAGAGTGGCCTGTGATTGCAGTTTCAGCTCAGAAGTTACTATCCTCTCAGAGAGACTTCAAATTGATACATGATATTTTTTACAGATAAGGCGCCGATGAACATCCGTAATTTGTCGGAGTGACGTAGGGTCATCGGTTGGCGGTGAGTGGAATTTCTTGTTCCGACGCATGCATTCTTGAAAACATACGAAAATCTTAATTCAGAGGACCGGCAGCCGGTCCCCTTGGATTGGCTATAACGTTATCTTTGAACCGTTCGCTTCCGAGCTAAAGGTCTGACATTGAAACAAAGTCACCCGGTGGCTTCGGTTGGGTTCCGGAAACCGCGTTTGAAAGCATCGGCAGGATGTCTTCGATCTTGTTGGCGACAAGATAGGGGATTTCGGTTTCGGGCCGGATATAGCCCTGTGCCCGCATGTGATCGAACAGTTCAAGAAGTGGTGACCAGAAACCGTTGATGTTTGCCAGCAATACCGGCTTCTTGTGTTGACCAAGCTGCGCCCATGTCATCATCTCGACAGCTTCCTCCAGCGTACCGATGCCGCCGGGCAAGGCGATGAAAGCGTCGGATTTCTGGAACATGAGATGCTTTCGCTCGTGCATGTCCTTGGTGATGATCAGGTCTTCAAGCGTGTCCAGCATGACCTCACGCTTTTCCAGGAAACGCGGGATGATACCGGTGACATCGCCTCCGGATTCCAGGGCGGCATTGGCCACAGTCCCCATGAGCCCGACTGAGCCGCCACCATACACCAGACGCAATCCAGCCTCGGCAATGAGTTGGCCCAAACGGGTTGCAGATGCTTCGTGTGACGGGTCCGAGCCGAAGCTTGAGCCGCAATAAACACAGACGCTTGTGAGTTGATTTTGTGAAACCGTATTCATGACGCAAAGATGTGGCATTGCAAGCATCCATTGGTCAAGCATTCTGTTCGAAAGGCCTTGGTTCACAAGCAGGATTTCTTGCCGTGACTCCAAAGAAAGGCTATGCATGGGGCTGAAATAAGAATTTGTGACAGCAGTGGAATGCTGCGATGCACAGACTGGACAGATACAGAAACGCCTGGCCACGGGGCTGCCGGCCTTTCTGATTGGGATGAGCAATGAACAAACAGACATTGATCTGGACTTTGATCGTGGCGGTGCCTGTCGGGGTTGCGGCGCTGGCAACGGGTTATATCTACAAGGATACTGGCCGTCTTCCATTCCAGTCTGTCCAGGAAACTGCATCGACGCCTGCTCCGGGTGCTCAGGATGGAGAAAACCAGACCGCCGGTGCCTCTCAGTCGGCTGCCGAAAAGAACGCTGAAACCGCGACGGCGTCCGAGGCTGGTGGTGCGGATGACGCGGCCGAAACTCCGGTCAAGGGACCGAGTTTCGATGTCGTCGGTGTCGAACCGACAGGGGAGACCGTTGTCGCCGGCAGATCGGAGGCCGGAGCGATTGTTGCCCTGACCGCAAATGGCGAAGTCGTGGGCAAAAGCATTGCGAATGAAGCAGGTGAATGGACCATTATTCTGGCAGAGCCACTGAAACCAGGCGATTATGACGTCGGCTTGGAAGTCCATGACGACAAGGGCGCGCCGATCGAGCTTTCAGAACAACGTCTGGCAGTGTCCGTACCGGAAGGTGGCAAGGAGCAACCGCTCGTCGTCCTGAATACGCCGGAAGGTCCTTCCGATATTCTGCAGAAACCGGACACGGGCCAGCAGGTTGCACAGGCAGCTGACAACGCAAGCAGTGCCGATTCCCAAGAAATTGCCGCTCCGGCAAAGACAGCCGATGCAAAATCCCAAGCAGGCGCGACGGAAGTTGCGGCGAGCACGGATGCATCGGCGGCTGGGAAATCTGCGCCATCTGATACATCGCAAGCACAGGCCGGGGTTGCCGCCGCGCCAAGTGATGGCGCTTCTGAACCGGAAGGTGAAACCGTCATCGGGTCTGCCGTCATAGAAGCGACCGATGCGACGAAGAGTGACGCATTGACCGAAACACCTTCTGAGCAAACGCAGACAGCGGCAAGTGACGAGCAACAAGGCACTCAGGAAGCTTCATCCGGGGAGGTCGCATCACTCGACAGCGGAACGTCAGGCGATACAGTGCAGCCTTCTGCAAGTGCGACAGCCGATGCCTCGCCAGCAACGGCAACAGGCTCCGGCGCGAATGCCCCGACGGTGACGGTTGAAGCCGTGGAGTCCGAGCAGGACAAGGTTTATGTCGCCGGCACGGGCGAGCCTGGATCTTCCGTAAGGGTCTATGTCGGCGAAGAATTTCAGGGCGAAGCGAAGGTCAATTCCAGCGGCAAGTGGTTGGTTGAAGGAACAAAGAACGTTCCGGAAGGCAATGTTGAAGTCCGCGCGGATCTTATTGCCAAGGACGGCAGCGCCGTCGACGCTCGCGCTGCTGTCACCTTTGAAAAAGCACAGAACCAGCAGGTCGTCCTGACGAAGGTTGTCGCAACAGGAACCGGGGCCGGAGGCAGCAGCCAGGGGGCTTCTGTCGAGAAAGCCCTTCCGGTTGTGATTATCCGCAAAGGGGACAATCTCTGGCGCATTTCCCGTCGGCTTTATGGCGACGGTGTGCGCTATACAACCATTTATCAGGCCAACCAGGACCAGATCCGGGATCCGGATCTGATTTATCCGGGGCAGGTGTTCCTGACGCCTGAAGGGGATTTGAATTGGCCCAAACCGTCTGAAGACGGTTGAATACCAGGCAAATAGGTCTTGGGTTCGAAGGCAGAAGGCCAGCATTGGCCTTCTGCCTTTTTGCTTTGCCTCTTGTAATTTGGGGTATTCATCGCATATCACCGATGAGACACAATGCTGTGAGCGAGGGAGCAGCCATATGAGCGAGACGGAGTGTCCGTCGGCGAAAGCGTGCACCCAGTCCAGGGAAGGGCTGGCAAGTTGCGAAGAGCTTGCGGCAATTTTCCGTGCGCTGGGGCATCCGGCACGGCTGGCTATTGTCAAGCAATTGGCCTCTCAAGAAGAAGCGTGTTGCGGTGAAATCGTAAATCATCTGCCGCTCGCGCAATCGACAGTCTCACAACATTTGCAAGTGCTGAAAGACGCCGGCCTTTTGACCTGCGACGCACGTGGTCGCAACTGTCATTACCTGCTGAACCGGGAAAAACTTCAACAAGCCGAACACTGCTCGAAAGAATTCTGGGAACATTTGAATTCTCTTGCGGCGACTTGCTCAGGTGCTTCGGTGGCAGCTTCCGATTCCGATTAGATCAAAGACGGCTGCGAACCGCAGTCTGGAGAAACAAGTGTGACCGATCACTCAGCCACCTCGCCGCGGAAGCCTTCGGCTGCGGCTTCAGGCAGCAATGAAAATCAGTCCAAGGTCCGCAAGACCGTAAGTGCGGATGAGGGGAATACGCTCACCACTCTGGCGAACCTGTGGCCATATATCTGGCCTTCGGATCGACCGGATCTGAAAAAACGGGTGCTACTGGCGATTTTCGCGCTTGTGATCGCAAAGTTCGTAACAGTTCTGTCTCCTTATTTCTTCGCCTGGGCAACTGATGCGCTGACTGGAGAAGTCGCTGATCTTCCTGCATTTATCGTCGCGCCGGTCATGCTGGTCCTGGCCTATAATGCAGCGCGGGTTCTGGCCGTTGCCTTCAACCAGCTACGCGATGCGCTGTTTGCCCGCGTTGGTCAACATGCCGTCCGCCAACTTGCATATCTGACCTTCCAGCATTTGCACCGACTGTCCCTGAGGTTTCATCTCGCCCGTCGCACCGGTGGCCTCAGCCGGGTCATCGAACGCGGCATAAAAGGGATTGAATCCATTGTCAGGTTCACGATCCTGAACGGTTTTCCGACCATATTGGAATTCGCCATCATGGCAGCCGTAATCTGGTATCAGTTCGGCTTCTTTTACGTGGTCATCGTTGCGGTTATGATCGTCGCCTATGTCTGGTTCACCATCAAAACCTCGAACTGGCGCATCAACATTCGCCGCGAGATGAACGACAGCGACACCGATGCCAATTCAAAGGCAATCGACAGTCTGCTGAATTTCGAAACCGTCAAATACTTCGGCAACGAGAAGATGGAGGCAGATCGCTTTGATGTCTCCATGGCGAAATACGAAAAGGCTGCCACCCGAACCTGGACCTCTCTTGCCTGGTTGAACCTGGGGCAGTCGGTCATCCTGGGGATTGGCATGGCCGCATGTATGGCCCTGTCCGCAAGGGCAGTTATGGCCGGCGAGCAGAATATCGGCGACTTCGTGCTCATCAATGCACTGCTCATGCAGATTTCGATCCCATTGAACTTCATCGGTTTTCTGTACAGGGAAATCCGGCAGGGGCTGGCGGATATCGAATCCATGTTCGATCTTTTGCTCGTTCCCGCTGAAATCAAGGACAAGCCGGACGCCGCTCCTCTGCAGGCGGTGGAGGGTAAACTTGCCTTCAAGGATGTGCGTTTTCACTACGACGAAGACCGTCCCATTTTGAAAGGTGTCGACTTCGAAGTGCCTGCCGGAAAGACAATTGCGATTGTCGGCCCGTCAGGCGCGGGCAAATCGACCATTTCGCGATTGCTGTTCCGCTTTTACGATGTCACCGGTGGAGCCGTCGAAATCGATGGGCAGGACGTGCGCGACGTTACCCAGGAAAGCGTGCGCCATGCCATTGGCATGGTTCCCCAGGACACGGTGCTCTTCAACGATACGATAGCCTACAACATCCGCTATGGTCGTCCTGAGGCAAGTGATGAAGAGGTGAGGGAGGCTGCGCGCATGGCGCAGATTCACGACTTCATTGAAAGGCTGCCGCAGGGCTATGCATCGGAGGTCGGAGAGCGGGGCCTGAAACTGTCCGGTGGTGAAAAGCAACGCGTTGCGATTGCCAGAACCATTTTGAAATCGCCACCCATCCTTATCCTTGACGAGGCGACGTCAGCGCTTGATACGCACACGGAACGGGAAATTCAGTCAGCGCTGGACGAAGTCTCCCAAAACCGCACAACCCTTGTCATTGCGCACCGCCTGTCGACTGTGGTCAACGCGGATCAGATAATCGTTCTGGATGCTGGTGAAATCGCCGAACGCGGGACGCATTTGGAACTGCTGGACAAGGGCGGTCTCTACGCTTCCATGTGGGCGCGTCAGCGTGAAGCCGACGAGGCTGAAGAGCGTTTGCGGGCAGCAAGGGAAAACGATGAATTGGGCATCGTTACCAGGGGGCAGACAGCCGACTACATTCCTGCAAAATAGCGAGGCGCGAAGGAGCCGACTGACCGGTCTGCCCTTCGCGCTCACCGGGTCAGGCGCTGACCCGGGCTTTGAATTTTCCGATGTTCAAGGCAGCTTCGGCAGCTTCACGGCCCTTTACGACAAAATGTTCGCGATAGATGCTCATGTGGTGATCGGTCTCTTGAAAGTGATGTGGGGTCAAGGAGACTGACAGGACCGGGACACCGGTCTCGAGTCCGGCCTGCATCAGCCCGCTAACGACCGCCTGTGCCACAAAATCGTGCCGGTAAATGCCGCCGTCGACCACCAGTGCCGCCGCCGCTATCGCAGCATATTTTCCTGTCTTGGCCAGTTCCTTCGCTGCCAGCGGCATTTCAAAAGCACCTGGAACGTCAAAAACATCAATATTTTCAGCTGGAATGACCTGCTGAAAGCCAACAAGTGCCTGGTCGACAATTTCTGAATGCCATCCGGCTTTGATGAAGGCGTAGCGGGTGTGTGCCATTTGTGATCTCCATTGTTTGCGACACGTCACCCAAGGCGATCACATGCAACTCGGACCACGGGCGTGGCTCGGCTGCAGTTTCTCTTTCATCCGGACTGTAACCGTCGGCTCAGGAATTGCACCTGATCTGCATGACCCTCCCGTGAAGAGGCGCTCGCGGGCTTGCAGCACTTGCTGCTTACCGCCGGTGGGGAATTCCACCCCGCCCTGAGAACGGGGAGTATGTGGCAGGCGCCTGTTCTCAAGGCAAGACCTGAATGCGTAAATAAGTTCCACAAAATGGTCATCCGATTGGACAAGGCAGGTTGTTGATCCGTCCGGAGAGCGAGCGCTCCGGCCGCGTTGTCGCGACCGGCGCATCTTGGGTCGGCCTTTATGCCGCCCGGTTCCGTTTTTCCGACTGGTCATTGACCGGATCCAGGGTGGAAAACGGGTCCTTCCGATTGGTTTGACGACCAGAGAAAGCACTCAAGACCAGGCCTGACACGGCACGCGCCAGGGCGCGCAATTCGCGATGACGGAGAGCCCTTGCGCGTTGTTCATAAATGTCTTTGGTGTGCATCATGAGATAGCTCCTTCTGACTTGCGAGCCTCTTATCTCATGTTAAATTCTTTCGAAGAATTGGGCTTCCCTTGAACATATCTTTCGAAAGTTTCGAATAATGCGCCTCGACGACCTCAAGTTTTTCAAACGTGTTGCAGAGCTCGGTAGTCTTTCCGCTGCCGGACGCGAATTCGGGCTGTCGCCTTCTGCTGCCAGCAGCCGATTGAGCAATCTTGAAAAGGAGCTTGGTTCGCAGCTCGTTGCCCGTACGACGCGCAGAACCGGGCTCACCGAGGCGGGCGAGGTGTTCCTGCGTCATACGTCAAATGCGCTCCACGAGATGGACCGGGCAAAAGCCCTGATCGATGCGGCCGAAGACACACCTCGCGGAACATTGAGAATTTCTCTGAACGTATTTTTCGGACGCAAGCACATTCTGCCGTATTTGGCGGAATACCGGCAGCTCTACCCGGATCTTCGTCTGGATGTCGACATGACAGACCGGATCGTTGACATGGTCGAAGAGGGGTACGACATGGCAATCCGGGGAGCACCGCTGCCCGACTCCAGCCTGATCGCACGCAAACTTGGCGGAAACCCGAGGGTCCTGTGTGCAAGCCCCGACTATCTGGCCCGCAAGGGCTATCCCAAAAACCCGGACGACTTGCGCAATCATGACTGTGTCGGGTTTGAACCCATGCCCGTCTGGTATTTTCGGGGACCGGAAGGTGAAATCTCCTATCACATCACCGACCCGGTTATTTCAGGGGACAGCGGCGATTTTGCATATGATGCGGCAATTTACGGCCTCGGCCTGACTGTGAAATCCATGGCGCATGTTTGGGAAGATTTACGCGACGGGCGTCTGGTGGAGGTCATGCCGAACTATCCGATTGCACGAACCGGAAACATCTATGCGGTGTATCCTCCGGCCAAGTTTATTCCACCGAAAATCACCACCTTTGTTGACTTCCTGCAGTCAAAATATGGCCGCCCGGCGTATTGGGAGACCGATTACCGTCTGCCGGATGCGGCAAAGTCAGGGGAAAGCAGGCGTTAATCTGCGCGATTTTCCTGAAATGCAGGTTCTCTTTGCTTCAAAAAGCCTCTAGAAGCGATTGGAATGATAAGCGCATCAGGTGCGTATCCGGCATCCGGCAACTGTTCGTTCAGGGTTGGAAAGGACAATACGCCCACCTGTTCTGAATTCGGAAGATTTGATGTCGATAGTTGATTCCGTCACGAAAGCCATGGTCCCGATTCATCGGGAGGGCTGGCCGTTCATCGCAATTGCGCTGGTGGCAACACTGGTCGTCGGCTGGTTCATCGATCCGCTGTTCTGGATCGGACTCTTTTTTACCGGCTGGGTTTGCTATTTTTTCCGCGATCCGAAGCGCGTGACGCCCGTTGGCGAGGGACTTGTGATTTCCCCTGCCGATGGTGTCGTCAGCCATGTGGGTCTCGCGCGCGCACCGGAAGAACTCGAGCTTGGCGCAGAACCGTTGATGCGCGTTTCAATCTTCATGAATGTGTTCAACTGTCATGTGAACCGGGCACCCGTCAGCGGTAAGATTACTCGGGTCGCATACCGGGCCGGCAAATTTTTGAATGCGGAACTCGACAAGGCCAGTGACGACAATGAGCGAAACGGCGTGGTGATCGATACCGGTGAAACCCGGATAGGTGTCGTGCAGATCGCCGGTCTTGTGGCGCGGCGTATTGTTTGCTTCGTGCGTGAAGGCGAACCCATATCCGCAGGTGACCGTTTCGGCCTGATCCGTTTCGGTTCCAGGTTGGACGTCTATCTTCCTGTCGGCACACAGCCGAAGGTAGCCCTGGGCCAAATCATGATTGCCGGCGAAACGGTTTTGGCGGATCTCAGGCAGCAGCAGGCACCGGCTCAGGTGCTCACTCGTGTAAGCTGAGGTTTCGCGTGACCCAGATGCCGGAAGACATGAACACCAATCAGCGACACACGCCAAGGTTCCGGCGTGTACCCTTGCGCCTGATCGTTCCAAACATGGTTACGCTGCTTGCGCTTTGTTCAGGTCTGACAGCGGTTCGTATGGCCTTTGAAGGGCGTTGGGAGTTCGCGGTCGGAGCGGTGTTGCTTGCAGCTGTTCTTGACGGGCTGGATGGCCGGGTCGCGCGCATGCTGAAAGGAACCTCCAGGTTTGGAGCTGAACTGGATTCGCTATCCGATTTTGTCAATTTTGGCGTTACACCAGCCTTGATGCTCTATCTCTGGATTCTCAAGGATGCAGGTAATCTCGGTTGGATCTCGGCTCTGATCTTTGCGATCTCGGCAGCACTGCGACTGGCTCGTTTCAATGTTGCACTGGACGATCCGGACAAGCCCTCCTGGGCTTCCCGTTTCTTTACAGGTGTACCGGCGCCGGCAGGGGCACTGATCGTACTTTTGCCGCTCTATCTGGACTTCCTCGGGTTGTTTCCGCACTGGTTTGCCGACGAGGCTTTTGTCGCTGCTTATACGATTGCCATTGCATATCTGCTGATCAGCCGATTGCCGACTTACTCGGGAAAAACTCTCGGAACCAGGGTCCGCCGTGACTATGTGCTGCCGCTGTTTGTGTTTGCGGTTCTGATCGTAACCCTGACCGTCAGTTATCCCTTCCACATGCTGGCAGGTGGGGCGGCTCTGTACCTCGTGACGATCCCGTTTTCCTGGCGTGCACATCGTAAACTGGTTCTTGCAGACGCAGACCTTGCGCTCGATGATGACGGCGATGAATGCGACACAGATCTCGACAATATCGGTGATCGCGACAAGGATCACGGCGGTTGAACATTATTGCCGCTGCTCGCAAATCGGGTTTCTGAAAGCCATTTTCTGGTTCAAGTAGGCGTCCTCAATCAAAAGAGGAGCCTGAAATGTTGCAAGGAAAAACAATTCTGATCACTGGTGCCAGCAGTGGCATCGGCGCGTCGGCTGCCGGACTGTTCGCCGAAGCAGGGGCCAATCTGGTGTTGGCAGCGCGGCGCAAGGACAAGCTGGAAGAGGTGAGGGACGCCCTTCCTGAAGCCTCCAATCGTATTGCCGTTTTTGCAGGTGATGTGTCAGACCCTGCCTTTTCCGAAGCTGCGGTGAATGTCGCAATCGAGACGTTTGGTGGCCTGGACGGTGCCTTCAACAATGCTGGTATTCTTGGTGAGATGGGGCCTGTCGCCGACATGAGCCTGGAGACTTGGAATGAAGTCCTGAACATCAACCTCTCCAGCGCCTTTCTGGCGGCAAAATACCAAATTCCAGCCATGAAGACCGTCGGTGGCGGTTCGATCGTATTCACCTCCACCTTTGTCGGGCACACCATGGGTATTCCGGGAATGGCCGCCTATGCGGCGTCGAAGGCTGGATTGATCGGATTGACGCAAGTTCTGGCAGTTGAACACGGGCAGGAGAATATTCGTGTCAATGCGCTCTTGCCCGGAGGCACGAAAACCGAAATGGCAGGAGACGATCCCGCTTTTCTTGAGTATGTCGCCGGGATGCATGCGCTAAAAAGGATGGCGGAACCGGGAGAGATCGCGAAGGCCGCAATGTTCCTGCTGTCGGATGCCAGCTCCTTTGTGACAGGGTCAGCGATGATATGCGACGGTGGAAACTCCGTCACCAAGTCCTGAGACCTTGTCTGGCAGATAGTGTCACTCTCAAGCTCTTGTCCATATGCGACATGTTCGTAAATTGACGATTGAACGTGTTCACGGACATAGTCACGGTCCTGACAAGAGCCGACAATGAGGTACGGTGTGAGCCGAGAACTTAAACTGCGCGAATACCGTTCATCTGACTTGTCGGCTCTTGGGTCGCTCTATCGGGACGCTTTTCCCGATGAAGATCTGTTGCCGCTCGTTCACGCGCTTCTGACAGGTGATCAGCCTGTTCAATCCAGTGTGGCAACGCTTGAGGCCGAGGTTGTCGGGCATGTCATATTCACGGCATGCACGCTGGAACCTGTTGCTGCAAAAGTCGCGCTGCTGGGGCCGCTATGCGTCGCACCTGATCATCAGAAGCAGGGCATTGGAAGCAGCCTGGTGCACGAAGGTCTGGAAAGGCTTACACAACAAGGAACTGGAACTGTTCTTGTTCTGGGAGACCCCGCCTATTATGGCCGGTTCGGCTTCAAGCCCGACACCGGCATAGCGCCACCATATCCGATGCCGGAGGAGTGGAGAGAAGCCTGGCAGTCCATGCAGTTGCACGACGAGCCTGAGCAGCTTCGAGGGGACCTTGTTGTTCCCGGGCCCTGGAAGGACGCGGCCCTTTGGGGGCCGTGAAAGACGGGTTCCTTACGGCTTGCGACGGATGAACATCTGCTCGGTGACGACTTTGCCCCATTGGTTGCCGACATATTCATCGGCCAGTTCAAAACCGTTTCGTTCATAGAGCGTCCTGGCGGCATCCAATCCCTTCAAGGTCCATAGGTGAATTTCCTGAAATTCATGAAAGTCACAGTGCTCCAGTGCTCTCAGCAGCAGCTGTTTTCCAAGACCCTTGCCGCGCAGCCGTTCTGACAAAATGAACCATCGTAAGTGAGCGATATTCTCGCCGAGGTCTTCACCGTCGATACTGATCGAACCGATGATTTCACCGTTTTCGACTACACTCCAACTGTTGTTCACCGGGTTGCCGATCCGGGGCATGAATTCCGTCATACCCTTTGAGACGACACTTTCAAAAGTCGGTCCCATCCCGATAATGGGGCCATGGGTCCGGGCGTGAAGGGCGGCGATGTCTCCGATCATGCCAGTCTGATAACCCTCGACAATCTCATGAATGTGGTCCTGACGTGCCGTCGTGTCGACGCCGGTGGCCAAGGCGTCGGCGTAGGCCGCAAGCGCTTCTGCCACTGTTCCCGCGTCGCTCCCCCGAATGCGTGAGAGTGCGCCATGAACCTGATTGTCGCCAAATCGGTCTATTGCTGCGAAGGTCTTTTCACCGATTGCCGTCAGGCTCAGACCGAAGGCCCTGCCATCGGTTTCGGATTTGATTTGTTCAATCTCCCCTCGGGTTTCAAGGGATTTGAGCAACCGGCTGACGGTCGATTTCTCAAGCTTCAGCTTTGCTGACAATTCCTTGGCTGTCAGACCCGGGTTCAGACCGATTTCCAGAACGGCGTGGACACCGGAGGCGGACAGGTCGGTTCCAGCAATTGTCTTGTCCAGGAAGCCCAGTTCGCGCACCAACTGGCGAGAAGCTGCGCGGATGTCGTTGACGAGGGCGGGAGAAGCAGTCATCTTTCGAATTCCAATTAGTTGTATAATGCAACTATATGAAATTGCAACGAGTCACGCAACGAAATTCGTATGGCGGGAGTATGAGGTCCGCAACGAAAAAGACCGCCGGAGTTCGGCGGTCTTTTACTCTTTTCGTTGGGCTACTCCGCCGCGTGCGGCAGTTCCTCCTGTGGCGGAATCTTGGGCGGATTGGGTTTCGGCATTGAGACGACCTTGGCAGCAGGACGCTCTTTTTCCTGCTCCGGGTCGGTCCACTCGACGTCCTGATCCAGATCCGGTTTTTCCTCTACCTCAATCGGAAGCTGCTCGGAGGAACCTTTGCCAAATCTACTGGTCCAATTCCAGACCGACTTGCCGGACTGCACCCAGGTGCTCGGCATTGCTATCATGACCGGGATCATGATGAGCGTCAGGATGGTCGAGAACGCGAGGCCGGATATTACCGCCGTGGACAACTGGATCCACCAGATCGCCGTGATGCCGCCAACAGCAACAGTCTGGGTGAAGAAGTCCAGATTGACTGCAGTTGCCATCGGCACAAGACCGACGATGGTCGTGACCGTCGTCAACAGGATCGGCCGGATACGCTGACCCGAGGTCTTCAGGATCGCATCAAGCGGCTCGAACCCGTCGTGACGGAAGCGGTTATAGGTGTCGATCAGAACAATCGCGTTGTTCACCACGATACCCGCCAGAGCCACGACCCCGGTGCCGGTCATAATGATCGAGAATTTCTGTCCCGTCAGCATCATGCCTAAAAGCACACCCATCACAGACATCACAACCGTCGAGAGGGTCAGGAATGTCTGATAGAACGAGTTGAACTGGGTCAGCAGGATCAGGAACATCAGGAACAGGGAGGCAACCATCGCCTTCATCAGGAATTCGCCCGATTCCTTCTGGTCCTCATCGGCGCCACGGAACTGCAGGAAGACATTGTCAGGGAAGACCTGAGCCTCCAGCCATTCGTTCAGTTCCTGCACCTTGGCGTCAACCGTAACCGGCTTGCCGTTCTCGTCCGTTGCACTCTGATCGACAGTCGCTTTCACCATCATCGAGTAGAGACCGTCGCGCCGGGTGATCGAAGACACTTTCTGTTCCGGTGACCGGTCGATGAAGTTGGCAATCGGCACCAAGCCGAGCGGCGTCTGCAAACGCAGCTGGTCGAACCGGTCTAGCGTGCGCTCGTCGGCTGGCAACCTGACGCGAATGTCCACTTCGTCTTCGGAGTCCGTCGGACGATACTTGCCGATCAGGACGCCATTGGTCACAAGCTGAACCATGTTGCCGACGGAACCGATGCCCGCCTGATAGCGGCCAGCCTGTTCGCGGTCGATGGAGATCTGCCATTCAATGCCGGGTAGTGGACGTCCGTCTTCCTGATCGAGCAGATTCTCCATCTGGTCCAGATGGGTCCGGATGCGGGCAACCTGTTCCACCATCGTATCGTAGTCTGTCGACTTGACCTCAAGCTGGATGTCCTTGCCCGTTGGCGGACCACCCTCGATCTTGCGGGTTTCCACCTTGATGCCCGGGATGGATGCGGTCCGGTCGCGGATCTCGGCAAAGATATCGGCAGCCTTTCGGCGGCAGCAGTATTTTGCCAGCTCAAGCGTCATTTCACCGATAACGTCGGCAGGTTTGTCCTGCACACCACCAATAAACTGGGGTCCGCTGCCGCCACCTGGAGGGAAGGCGGACGTGATGACGTTCTGGATGCCTGCGGTCTGAAGAACTTCCGCTTCAACCTGCTCCACGATATCCCGCGACTCGGCAGCCGACATATTGCCACGCGCCGACACCATGACCACGGCCTGATCGGGTTCTTCATCCACGAAAAACTCGACCCCGGTCGGATTTGACGCAAACGACGTGAAAATCAGAGCGCAGGCGCCAAGAACGACGACAATTGTCAGAACGTTCCCAAGCGGGTTGCCGGCAAGGAGTTTCAGGTGACGGACATAGAGACCGGTGAAGCCCTTGACGGTGCTTGCATCAAACCGAAGCTCTTCAGGCTTGTCGCTCGATGTACCACCGTTGCGGCTGCCGAAGCCGAGTTTCTGCCTGAGGCCGTCAAAGACCCATTCGAGCAGATGAACAAGAGGTGAAATCGTCTTGTAAGCTGCCCAGATGGCCACAAAGGTCAGCCCAAACACAACCAGATAGAAACCGACATCCAGCGAAATCGGGTGCGTCAGCACTGTGAGTGGCTGAGCCAGACCGGCCAGACCGGCAAAGATGGTCTCAATTGTGTCGGTGATGATCGCCGGCCGGTTGATTGCCAGAAAATAGGCAAAATAGGCAGCAAAGCCGACGGCAACCATTTCGAAAGCCAAAGACACGAAGGTAACCGAGCGATAGCTCTTGACCGGCTTTTGGTTTTCAGTTTCCGCCTGCGAAGCGGCACGTTGTCTGCGCCAGCGCACAAACGGGCGCAGGACGAGGAACGACACGATGCCGACAGCCAAAAAGGCAAGCCCGGATGCGGGAAGCGCCAACGGTGCAGCTGCAAGTTTTTCTGCAAAATCAGGTGCCCCCGGTTGAACTCCGAAGAAGCCAAGGACTGACAAGGCACCAATGAGTGCGAACACCAGTGCAAGCACACCAGCAGCATTCCGTTCGATCCAGTGTGTGGTGACGGCAAAGATACCACCGGTCACCGGCAGGAACACCATCGCCGTGAGCAGGGCTGCCGTCAGGACGATGATCACCATGATCGGCAGGTAGCTCATGAATTCACCGGCAACACCCGGCCAGAGCAGCATGGGCAGGAAGGCCACAAGCGTGGTCGCGGTGGAGGAGACAATCGGCCAGAACATCAGCTTGGCGGCACGAATATAGGCTTCGCGGTCCTCCATGCCTTCATGCACCTTGCGGTCGGCATATTCGACCATGACGATCGCACCATCGACAAGCATCCCGACGGTCAGCACCAGGCCGAACATCACCATGATGTTCACGGTATAGCCGAGCCCGGAAAGGATCAGGAAGCCGACCATGAAGGAGGTCGGGATCGCCAGACCGACAAGAAGCGCCGAGCGCATGCCCAGGGCAGCAAGAACCAGGATCATCACGAGGAAGATCGCCGTCATGATCGAGGATTGAAGCGAACCCAGAACCTCGAAAATGTTCGACGACATGTCGATCATGTAGTCGACTTTGATTGTCTCAGGCCAGTCCTTGGAAGCCTCATCGACAACCGCCCGAATGGCGATGTTGTTTTCGATGATGTTGGTACCGATCCGCTTGGTCACGTCCAGGGCAATTGCGGGTTTTCCATTCACTCTCGTGTAGGAATCGGCATCCTTGAACGTGCGGCGGATTTCGGCAACATCGCTAAGCGTGACAACGCCTTCGCCTGATTGCTTGATCGGCAGCGAGTAGACATCAAGCGCTGTTTCGACGAGACCCGGCACCTTGACGTTGAAGCGTCCCTGGCCACCGTCGATGTAACCTGCCGGAACAAGCTGGTTGTTGTTGGCAAGAGAGGTCAGCAATTCCTGCTGCGTGATCGCATAGGATTCAAGTTTCTGGGAATCGATCAGGATTTCGAGAAGCTCTTCCCGATGCCCTTTCAGGTCGGCGGATCGAACCGTGTCGATTGCCTCGACCTGGTCCTTAAGCCGCCGGGCATGCTGATAGAGCGTGCGCTCAGGCACATTGCCCGAAAGGGCGATCGTAATTGTCGGCACCAGCGCGAAGTTGGTCTCCGAGATTGTCGGTTCTTCCGCATCGGCTGGAAGTTCGCCTTTTGCGGCATCCACCTTGTCGCGTACGTCGGCCAGCGCTTCGTCCTTGTCGAACGAAATATCGAATTCAAGGACAATCCCAGCGTGACCTTCAGAAGCGATCGCGGTGATTTCCTTCAAGCCGTCAAGGCCGCGTAATTCCGTTTCCATCGGACGTATGAGCAAACGCTCCGAGTCTTCAGGAGAAATGCCCTGTTGGGAAATGGAAACGTAGAAGACCGGGACGTCGATGTCCGGACTGTCTTCCTTTGGAATGTTGATGTAGCTGAAAATCCCGGCGACAAGCAGCGCCAGCATCAGCACGAAAACTGTTTTGGGACGTCGGAGGACGCCTTCGAGCATGTTTATCATTGGCTGACCTCTGCAGTCTTGAAGACAGGTTCGACAGGCTCGCCGTCACCGACATATTCCTGGCCGACAACGATCACGTTGACCTCTTCAGGAAGGCCACCGACCCACAGACCGTCGTTTTCACCACCGAGAACCTTGACCGAATAAAAAGCGGTCGTGTTGTCTTCCCCCACAACGCGAACTCCGACCTGGCCATCATCATTCAGTGTCAAAATGGCAGGAGATATCTTGTGTGCCTTTTCCACCGGCAACGGCAGACGTGTAACCGCGGTAACACCGTCGCGTGCCTTGCCGTCCGGGTTGGGCAATTCCACTTCGATGCGGAAGGTCCGTGTGTCCGGATTGGCGCTAGGCGACACATAGCGAACTTTGCCCTGCAGGGTTTCACCGGTCACAAGCTGAACTTCAGCCGGCATGTCGACGGAAATCTGGCTGATGTTGAGTTCCGAAACCTGGCCGATGGCGATCATCGGATCGGAATTCACCACCGTTGCGCATATCCCGCCACTGTCCAGCTGAGCACCTACCTCGGCCATCGGGCTTTCAATGACACCGTCGATGGGCGAACGGATAACCGTGCGTTCAAGTTCCAGCTCGGCTTCTTTTACCCGTGCCTTGGCCGCATCCAGAAGCGCCTGGGTGGCTGCAGCGCGTGTTTGCGCCGTAAAACCCTTGGTCGCAAGCTGTGTTGCAGCAGTGTGATCAAGCTCGGCCTGAGCCAGAAGCGCCTTGGCTTCCAGAACACGGGCTTCACGCGTGCCGTTGTCGAGCTCACACAGGATGTCGCCTGCTGATACCCGAGCGCCTTCGCGCGCCGGACGCCTTACGACATCATCAGTTGTCTCGGATTTGACGGCGACCTTTGCTTCTGCTTCCGTGCGGCCACGGACTTCAAGAACTGCCTGCCGGTCTTGAGCGAACAGCTTCTGGACTTCAACCCGAAAGATGCTGTCTGAACCTGCCGCAACACGTTCTGCAGGCGGCGGTGTAGCGTTTTCGCCGTCTCCGACACCGCCGACGACGACGGAGCCGCTCGACATCCATATCCCGATACCCACAGCGAGCGCCCCCGCCAAAATGTATGAAAACTTCACGTGCATTTGTCGTTACTCCGAAACGTCTGGCTTACTCGGCCGCCGTGGAAACTGGTTTGGCAGCGTCTTCAGCAATCTTGATCAGGGCCTCGCCATGCTCTTCCAGATAGGCGAGGGTAAAATCCATACAGGCTTTGCCATAATCCTGGGTCCAGCTTGAGCCGGGATGACACCCGCTCTGTTGCTCACCGCATTCATTGATAAGCCGCAATTCATCCATGACTTGAGCCTTTCGGCGGTCCAGAGCCCGGCGGATGACATCGGGCGGAAGTTGCGCTGCATTCAGCGCGATAAGAAGGAAAGGCGATTTGAATGTGTCCGGTGCCTGGGGTTCACAAAGGGAATTGATAAATTCCGTCCGTCCCGCTTCGGTAATCGAATAAACCTTGCGAGCCGGTTTGCCTGCCTGTGGTTCTTCGCGAACAGTGACGAGGCCTTCCGATTCCAATCGCGCCAGGGCAGGATAGATCGACCCGAAGCTGGCATCCTCAAAATAGCTGAACCGGCCATCGGTGGATTCTTTCCGGATCTCGTAGCCGGTCGCATCCCCAAAGGAAAGGATCGCCAGGCATAGGCTGCGCACACTCATTCGTTTCTCCCAACCCGGGGCGTCCCCTCGGTTTGATGGGTTTTCACATATTCGGAATTACGTTTGTTATATCTGCCCGATATGCACGAACCGATATATGTTGGTTCGATATATCGGTCTAATATATATCATTCCGGAAGGAATCAAGGATGCAGCGCACAAAAAATCCGTCGGGTAAACTCGTCGTGACGCCGGCTGCGGCATCTTGCGCTTGTCCTATTTAAATTTGAAGCGCCGCACTGCCGGGTAGTACGCTAAACTTGCACGAGGCAAACAAAACCCGCGGATGAGCGGTTACAGAGTTTGAGTGAGACCATGTACGTGATGAAACTCCCGAAAGACCCCCTGTTTCGATTGCTTGTAATCAACGGATGTACCGGCGTTGCAATCGCCATTCTGGTGCTTGGTGGTATATTCCTGGCCAATATTGGTAACCTGAGAACTCTTGTGCAAAC
>NZ_JAILWL010000659.1 GCF_025698965.1 Roseibium sp. | reverse complement strand
GGGATCATCAATCGAAGCCAACGTCGGGAATATGTGGCCGACCTGTTGAACAAGGTCGGACTGGACCCCGATTACATGCAGCGTTACCCGCACCAGTTTTCAGGAGGACAACGCCAAAGGATTGGAATCGCACGGGCACTTGCCGTGAAGCCGCGCCTGATTGTGTGTGACGAAGCCATCTCTGCACTGGATGTGTCCATTCAGGCCCAGATCCTGAACCTTTTCATGGACCTGAAGGACGAATTCAACCTGACGTATCTCTTCATAAGTCATGATCTCGGTGCGGTGGAGCACATCTCCGACCGGATCGCGATCATGTATCTCGGCAAGGTCGTCGAGCTCGGGCAGACCCGGGACATCTTCAACGGCCCGATCCACCCATACACACATGCTCTTCTGGCGGAAGCTCCCCGCCTGGACCGGCGCAGTCAGGAATTTGCCCCAATCAAGGGTGAGATCCCATCACCGCTCAATCCTCCATCCGGCTGTACGTTTCATCCAAGATGCCCATTGGCACAGCCTATCTGTCGCCAAGAAATCCCGGTTCTGGAAAAACACTCTGAAGACCGGATGGCAGCATGCCTGGTCAAGCAATCTGCCGAGGCCGCGGCATGACAGGACAGGATGTCACGTTCCCCCCCATGTCAAAAGTTTCTTTGCGGGAGGCGGAGCCAGGTTCGTCTTCGGGCGAAACCACAGCCTTGATAGAAGATCTGAAGATGCGTAAGAGCCTCGGTGTTCCGCGCATTGTCGCAAACACATTCGGTGATTTCGGTGCGGTTGCCGCAGGTAGCCCGCATGCCGTGCGGGTTGGGCTCGACCTCCTGAATGCTGGCGGCACAGCGGGAGATGCCGCCACTGGGATGGCATTTGCGATGATGGTGGCAGACCCGGCCAATTGTTCACCTGCCGGACGCGCGCATGTTCTCTATCGAACGTGTTCCGGCCCAGCGACTGCCATCGACGGAACCACCCGGGCTCCCAGCGCCATCCCAACGGGTGCTGCGCCGATCCCCTTGCCGGGCTGCACGAGTGCAATCCTCGAGCTTCACGCGAAGACAGGCCGCCTGCCGCTAGAAACAGTTCTCGATCCGGTCATTTCGCTCGCGGAAAACGGCTTTGAAGTGCCTGACGAACTGGCGCAGGTCTGGGCAAACCGAGCTGGTGATTTGAAGGACGTCGACGCACGGAGCTGGTACCTGCCAAGTGGCCACCCACCTCGGGTTGGTGAGACATTTGTGCACAAGGGGCTTGCCCGCTTTTTTCGGAATGTATCCGCAAAGACACGCGACCCGTTCACGGATCAGACCTTCTTCGCAGAAATGGCCTTGCGCATCGAATCCAAAGGCGGGGTGTGGCAGCCGGACGACGTGCTTCGGATCGCCGCAAGAGATGGAGAGGTCGTCCGGTTGGCCAATGCCGGCTGGGAGCTTGTCAGTATCGGACGCCAGGGATGGGGGCACACGCTTTTACAGATCGTGGCGCTCAATCAATGGGCCGCCCGTTCATTGACAGGCGAGACTGACCTCGAGCTGGCTCAGCTCCTGGCTATCAGTCAGGCCTTTGACGACCGACCGCAGTATTTGAGGTCGCTTAAGCCCAAATCCAAACCGCTTGCCTATGAGGATCTGGTGGACCGGGCGATCATCCCTGAAGCCCATGGCTGGAGAGATTTGCGCGCTGTTGTCTCGGACACCCAAAAAATGAAAGACCTCAACGGCTGGTTGCCATTTCTGGATATTGCTCCGCGCTCGCCTGCAGCGGAAGAACGCGATACCACGCATTTGAGTGCAGTCGACAAGGACGGACTTCAAGTTTCGCTGACCCAGTCGATCGGCCCCCATTTTGGGGCGAGAATTGCAGACCCCGAATACGGAATTCTGTTGGCGCACTCCTACCGCATGGAATTCGATCCTGAGCCTTGCGTCGAAGACGTAACCGAACAATGTCCGGCGCTTCTGACCGTGGGGTCGACCCAATACGCTGTTGGAGGAGCTGGAAGCGAAAGGATACCAGGCGCTGTTGCAAGCGTTGTCCGCCATCTGCTCGCAGGGGCCCCCCTGTCGGATGCCATTTGCAAACCGCGCGCAAACTGGGTCGGTCCTGTCGTTCGTTTGCATGCCGATATTCCATCAGCTCTTCGTGACAAATTGAACAAAGCAAATATCCCGGCAGAGGAAACCGACCGGGGACCGATTGATCATATTGGAATTGTTCACGCCGTTGGCTGGAGCCCTGAAGGCAAGTTTGAAGCCGCTGCCGACCCGGCTTATGCCGGTGCCGCTGGCGTGTGCTGATCCCATTTTGGAGGAAAGAATGAAAAACACCGATCGTGTCTGGGACTTAGTTGATGCCCGTCGTGAGGACTATGTCGGGCTTTCCGATCGCGTATTTGATTTGCCGGAAATCGCCTACACGGAGTTCAAGTCGGTCGCCGAACACAAGAAGATGCTGGAATTGGAAGGGTTTCGAATTTCCGAAGGCGTCGCGGGAATTCCAACGGCTATTGTCGGGGAAGCAGGTGACGAAGGACCCGTGATTGCCATCTTGGGTGAGTTTGACGCTCTGCCCGAACTTGGCCAGTCTGCCGGCGTTGCGGAACCCCAGCCTGTCGAATTCGGGGGGGCGGGACACGGGTGTGGGCACAACCTGTTGGGGGCGGGCGCTCTCATGGCAGCCGCGGCTGTAAAG
>NZ_JAILWL010000658.1 GCF_025698965.1 Roseibium sp. | reverse complement strand
GCGTTCGATTGGTGTGGACATGATGATCCTTCTTTCCTGTGTCGCGAAACTAAAAATAGGACTTAAATTAGCGATTGTTGTTCGCTATTGAGGCGATATACATGCGCTAATGGAGTTCGTGATGATTGGATCGAAGGTCAACGACATCCTGGTTTTCATGTCGGTTGTCGATACCGGCAGTTTTGTGGCCGGTGGCAGAACATTCGGTCTGTCTCGATCAACAGCCGGTAAGGCCGTGGCCCGGTTGGAGGAAAGCTTTGGCGCACGACTGCTCAACCGCACTACGCGCTCGATTGACGTGACAGAGGAGGGACGGCGTCTTTATGAACATGGTCAGGCCATAAGGCAGGCGATCGAGGCTGCAGACGCCAGCGTCAGTGCAGATGCCGGCGTGCCCCGCGGCAAGCTCAGGATCACGGCCTTGGACGCGCTCGGACGCCGATTGGTGCTACCGACAGTGCGTCGCTACCTCGCAAAATGGCCTGAAACTCAGGTTGAAATCAGTTTTTCAGATCGCACCGACAACCTCATCGAGAAAGGTTTCGACCTCGCGATCCGGGTCGCGGTCGGTAGCCCGGACAGCAGTTTTATTTCAAAGACAGTCGCGAGCGATGAAATCGTGCTGTGCGCAACTCCGGCCTACTTCGAACGACGCAGTCATCCCCGCAATGTTGAGCAGCTCAGCCTTCACGATTTGCTGCAATTTTCCAGCAATGGCGAGCATCAGGGCTGGCAGCTTCAGGACACAGACAGCACGTGGATGCGCGCTCCGGGGCGGGTGAGATTTCGCTGTGACAGTGCCGAAGCGCTTCGTGAAGCCGCGTTATCGGGCATGGGCATCGCCATGCTTCCAAGACTTCTTGTCGGGCGCGACATAGTTTCGGGGCAGTTGGAGCAGGTTCTGCCGCAAGTCACGTGCGGAACAGTGCCAATCGTTGCGATCTATCCGCATAAACGATTGCTCGAACCGCGTGTTCGTCACTTCATCGATATGATGAGTGAGGATCTGAGTGGAGCCGAGTAACGAAAAATCACAAATGGTTCCTGACGGTGAGGCGGATTTGTCTCGTACCAAAGGGGCGATGTGAAACCTTCCCGCGTCTTTGATCAAGGGGGGCGAGTTGCTGTGTCCCGCTCCTATCTGATGTTTCTGACCCAAGGCAGTTTAACGTGATCTGCATGGTAGGGCATTCTGGCTTGCGCTGCCTTGACCGACGACCGGTCGAGATGGGCTATTGACAGTCCGGCGGAGTTTTTGTTGCGTGCAAGCGTGCTGCCATCAGGTGCGATTATGCAGCTGCCGCCATAATAGGTCAGCCCGTTTTCCTGACCGCAATAGTTTGAATAGCAAACAAAGACACCGTTCTCGAAGGCGCGCGTGGGAATGACACATTCCGAAACTACGCTCCATTCATTTGCAAGCGCAGTTGGCACCACCACCAAATCAGCCCCCGCAACCGCGACGTGGCGCATGTTTTCAGGGAATTCTACATCGTAGCAAACCAGGATGGCCAAGGTGAACGCCCCTAGGCGAAACAGCTTGCACTCCCGACCGATAACGAAGTTGTCCTGTTCGAAACCTGGGGGGAGCAACAACTTACGATGTCTGCCGATGATCTGTCCGTTTTGGCCGATGCATTGGGCCGAATTATAGAGACCTTCAGTCTGCTGTTCGGCGAAACCATAGAGAATTGCGGTTCTGTATCGTTTTGCCAGTTCGGCAATCGATGTAGCAAAAGGTCCGTCGGGAGGTTCTGCATGTTTGCTGGAAAAATCACCAATGTTGTAGCCGCATTGAAAGAGTTCCGGCAGGACAATCAGGTCAAGCATGGCGTCTTCATGGGAGGCCAAAAGGCCCGCGAGCCAGTCCAGACGCTCCTCGGGAGGTTCCAGATCCGCTGGGCATTGGGCAACCGCGACAGTAAGCGTTTCAGGCATGGGTCAGGCTTTGCTTAGCAGGATTTCGCGGGGATATTCGGTGATGTAGTCCACGCCGAATTCGGTTACCACGACGCTGTCTCCGATCCGACCGGCTGTCACTCCGTCCAATGAGATGCCGCCATCAACGGCAAAGGTCATACCGGGTTGCAGAACCGTCTTGTCGCCTTCCTTCAGTTCCGGTGCTTCAAGATAGGCAACACCGATGGACCGGCCGGTTCGATATCCGGTTTCGAAACCGCGTGTGCGATAGATTTCGTTTGCAGCGGCGGCAACATCCTCGGCGAGAGCGCCTGGACGGATCGCCGCGATCGCCGCCTGTTGCGCGTCAATGGCTGCCTGCTGAACTTCCCTGTCTGCTTCCTTCACATCTTCAATGTGGAACATCCGGTCAAAGCCCAGCTTGTATTGTTTGAATTGCACCATGTTGCAGAAGCAGAAATAGACGGGGTCGAATTTTGTATACGCTCTCACGCTTGCCCGCCGGTGAACCATGGATGTGTCCTTGCCACTCTGGAGGATTTGCAGGTTGTGGATCATCGGGGAGACAAACCGATCCCATCCCTTCTCCGTCAAGTAACCCGCCGCCCTTCGGGAACCCGCATCGATGACAGCAAGGGCGGATTCATACTCGTGTGCTCCTTGCCGCAGGCTGGCATGCGCGGCTGACATCATCGCTCCTGCAATTGCGCCCGCCTGTTTCATCACTTCAATCTCGAAAGGAGTTTTTATTGTGCGCATAGGCCCCAAAATGGAGGAAATG
>NZ_JAILWL010000657.1 GCF_025698965.1 Roseibium sp. | reverse complement strand
TGGCCGGCTTTTCTGCAATAGGTGCCGAGTGCACGGGAATAAGCCTGAGCCTGGGAAATGTGCCCGGAAGGGGCGGAAGCCTGGCTTTCTTCCAGTTTCAGCGGCCCCTTGGGCAGGCCCAGAACACCGCGCCCAAGCGCGATCGACCCCGACGAGACGATCAGAACTTCCGAGCCAGTCTCAGACAGTGTTACGATGTCGGAGATGAGCGCCTCCAGCCAGGCGCGTTTCAACTCGCCCCGCTCAACCAGCAACGCAGAACCGATCTTGACGACGATCCGCTTGTAACTCTTGAGACTTCTGGACATCAGGGAAGCCATCCCTCCTGCTCGGGCGCAGGCACCTGATTGGCGGCCTCTTCCTTGTCCTTGTCGATGGCTCGCACGATCATGCGCAGTGCACGGTCGACATTTTGACCGCTGGCGGAAGACAGGATCAAAGGTTTTTGGCCACAAGCCGCTTCCAGGCTCGCCGATTTTTCCGCAATCAACTCATCGGTCAGCGCATCGCATTTGGACAGAGCAACAATTTCCGGCTTGTCGACAAGGCCGGCTCCATAGGCCTCCAGTTCACCGCGCACGACCTTGTAGGCTTCTCCGGGATCTTCCTGCCCCGAACCGTCGACGAGATGCAGGAGAACACGTGTCCGTTCGACATGGCCGAGGAAGCGGTCGCCGAGTCCGGTGCCTTCATGGGCCCCTTCGATCAGGCCCGGAATATCGGCCATTGCGAAACTGTTGCCGTCGATCTGAACGATGCCGAGGTTCGGATGAATGGTGGTGAAAGGGTAGTCCGCAATCTTCGGCTTGGCAGCGGAAACGGTCGCCAGGAACGTGGATTTGCCTGCGTTCGGCAAGCCGACCAGTCCGGCATCGGCAATCAGTTTGAGACGAAGCCAGATCCACTTTTCTTCACCCTCAAGACCCGGATTGGCCCGGCGCGGAGCCTGGTTGACCGAAGACTTGAAATGCGCGTTGCCAAAGCCTCCGTTTCCACCTTTCAAAAGCAGAACCTGCTGGCCAAGTTCCGTCAGATCCGCGATCAGGGTTTCATTATCTTCTTCAAAGACCTGCGTACCGACCGGCACTTTGAGGACGACATCACCGCCATGAGCGCCTGTTCGGTTTCGGCCCATACCGTGGATGCCGGTCTCGGCCTTGAAATGCTGTTTGTAGCGATAATCGATCAATGTGTTGAGACCGTCGACACACTCGATAATGACATTACCACCCTTGCCACCGTCGCCGCCGTCCGGGCCACCATATTCGATATATTTTTCACGCCGGAAGGAGACACAACCCGCACCGCCATTGCCGGAACGTACATAGACCTTGGCCTGATCGAGGAATTTCATTTTTCTTCTCTTTTGTCCTGCTGTCAGGCCTAGATCCCAGTTCGATCAAAGGCCGTCCAAAAATTCCACCCGCGTCAATTCCGTCCGGATCGCGGGCAAGGTGGCACCACGCGACACGCTGGTGCAACCAACTTCGCCCACCTGGCAAAACCCGGTCTTTTCCATCACTTTCAGGGAAGCCGGGTTGTCGGTCATGGCTTCGCAGGCAAGGCGCTCATGATCGGAATTTTGAAACAACCACTTAATCGCGGCCGTCAAAGCTTCCGTCATAAATCCCTTGCCCCAATAGGGCCGCCCAAGCCAATAGCCGATCTCCGGGGTCTCCTGCAACTTTTTGAAGCCGAGCCCTCCGATCATCTGACCTTCGAGGTCAAAATGAAATCCGAGTTCATCGGCAATTGCCGGATCTTGCCAGCGCTCAACTGATTTTTGCAGATAGGCCCGTCCCTGCTCCAGGTCATAAGGATATGGGACGCGCGACAGCATCTTGGCGACGTCATAGTCACCCAGCAACTCTGCACAGCGGTCCAGATCCTTCAACTCGGGTCTCCGCAGGATCAAACGATCGGTTTTGACAGCAATCCCGCTCATGCCGGGACCTTTTCGTTTTCAACAAATGCGGCGTGGTTCAAGGTCATCCTCGTTGCAGGAAGTGCCTGGCCGCGGGACAGTATTTTCAACTTGTATGGGCCTGTTTCCGAAAACCCGAGCTTTGACAGAACATTCAAGGAAGCCCGGTTCTCATCAAGCGCACCACTCATCACCGGTAATTCCGGGAAACACCCGAAATGCCAGGCAAGCGCTGCACGCCCGGCTTCCGTCATGATCCCTTTGCCCCAATGGTCTTTGCCGAGCCAGTAGCCAAATTCCGGCTTGCCCTCCGAACGCCCAACCGAAACAACACCTACTAATCCGTCGCCATTGTCGATTGCGAAGGCACGCTCGCCGCCCCGTCTTTGGGCCGCCGTCTGGTCAAACCACGCCTTCGCGTCCTCGATTGCATAAGGATGCGGCACGGTTGTCAGCATTTTCGCAACGTCAATGTCACCGATCTGACGCGCTATTCCCGCCAGATCATCGGGCCGAACCGGGCGCAGAAGAAGGCGCCCGGTCCTCAGGTCAGGCAAGCTCATGTCAGCTCTCTTCGTCGCTCGAAATCAGATCGCTCGAGCCGGACAACGACGTTGGAGACCCTTCGGTCCAACGCCTTGGCAAAGCGTTCGGTCATGCTGTAAGGCTTGAAACCCATCTTGCGCAACAGCGCTCTGGACCTCGAATTGTCCTCAAATGCCCGGGCAGCAACCGCATTGGTCCGGTAGGTTTCGAACGCCCATTCCAGCACTGCTTCGACGGCCTCGGTGG
>NZ_JAILWL010000656.1 GCF_025698965.1 Roseibium sp. | reverse complement strand
TGTCGCTGCCATACCGGTGATACTGGGCTTCAAATTCATGCAAAAACGAATTGGATGGTATCGATGACACTTGGTCAACCGGTCGGCATACAGCTTGTCGGCAATGTTTGGGTATTGTCACGACGCTTTCACGAGCAACTTGCATAGTGCTTCGACCCACTGCGGATTGGGTTCGCTTCGTCGCGAGACCAGAACCAGATCTCTGGAAATCGGTCTTGTATCAACCTCAATGATTGCAACGTGTTTGTCGGCATACCGATTTATGTCGGGGCGAGGCAGGATAGTGTATCCAAGACCTGCCTTGACACACTCCATGCAGGCCTCGATCCCATCGAGAACAAGAGGAGGAAACGGAGATGGTTGCGAATTTTCAAAAAAGCTTGCGATCAATTTGCCTATTCCCGTGCTCGGCCTGAAATGGATGAAGGGCAGCTTGTTCGAAAGTGCGACATCACTTAGCCCCTCACAATCGGCGGGGGCGGCGATACTCATAACCTCTGATGCAATTAGATCGTATCTGAGCAGCTGCTCAGGTTGACCAACCCTCGTAATAACCGCGCAGTCAATCTGGCCTGACGCGACCTGCTCTTCCAGCACTTCGGATAGGCCGGAGCTGAACCTGAATCGAGCCTTTGGCGCTTGGCCTGTCGCCAGTTTGACAAAACTGGGTAAAATCCGAACGCTGGCGGATTGAACGAAGCCGACTTGAAACACGCCACTCAGTGGAGAAGATGCACCGCAAAGTCCGACAAGTGCACGTTCTTCGCGAATGAGAGATTGCGCACGCTCTGCCACCATACGCCCGAGGGGTGTTAATTTCGGCGGCCGAAACGTTCGATCGAAAAGCTCCGCATCAAGTTCGAGTTCCAGAGATTTCATCTGCATGCTCAAGGCAGACAACGTCATGCCGCGCAGCTCTGCAGCTTTGCTGAAGGATTGGACTTCGTATATGCGAACAAGCGTTTCCAGGGACCGAGTTTGCATTTCTTCAGTTTTTTTGAATTTGATATCAAATCTTATTCGATTGATCTGAATAAGTAAAATCTCTTATCATCATCTTCAATCGCAAAATTCGGCAACTGCCTGACCAAGCAGAGCAACACCATGACCAATCTGACGTGTGACCAGAAATTGCTACGCGAAACGGCCTGTGATTTGTCGTGGAACATTCTGCAACCCCGCGCAGCGGAGATTGATCGCACAGAAGAATATCCCTGGAACAATGTCGAGGACCTGACAGAGGCCGGTTTCATGGGCATGACTATTCCTGCAAAATATGGCGGTCGGGGACTCAACTATTTCGACGCCATTCTAGTCATTGAGGAAATTGCGAAGGTCTGCGGCGTCAGCGCACGCATTGTGGTTGAGGCCAATATGGGCGGTGTCGGTGCCATAATGAAATACGGCTCGGAGGACCAGAAGAAGCTCGCTTCGAAACTGATTTTGGAGGGTGACAAGCCTGCAATCTGCATTACTGAGCCCGGTGCTGGAAGTGCAGCCACTGACATGAGCACAACAGCCGTAAAACACGGCAGTCACTACGTCCTGAACGGCACCAAACACTGGATCACGGGCGGTGGTGTTTCCAAATTGCATCTGATCTTCGCCAAGGTTGTCGAAGATGGTGAAAGCAAAGGGGTTGCAGGATTTCTCGCGGTTCGCGGAATGGCCGATGGTTTGAAGACAGGTAACCGCGAGCCGGCCATGGGCTTGCGCGGTATTCCCGAAACGGAAGTGATTTTGGACAACCTTGTCGTCTCTGAGGACATGATGGTTGTTCCACCGGAAGGCGTCAAAAGGGGTTTTGCCGGGTTGATGAATGCCTATAACGGTCAGCGAGTTGGAGCTGGGACGGTTGCTTTGGGCATCGCCCAGGGGGCTTTTGAGCTGGCGCTTGATCACGCCAGAAAACGCCATCAGTTTGGTCGCCCGATCGCGGAATTCCAAGGACTGCAGTGGATGCTCGCAGATATGTCAATCGGCCTGACGGCCGCGCGCGCACTTCTTCACAATACTGCGAAGGACGCCGGAACGGGATTTCCGGACATGGCCGCTGCTGCTCAGGCAAAAATCCTTGCATCGGAGACCGCCATCAAGGTGACCAATGATGCCCTGCAGATTCACGGAGCCTCCGGATACTCCCGCAACCTTCCTCTTGAGCGCATGGCTCGCGATGCCCGGATGTTCACCATTGGCGGCGGCACGGCCCAGGTGCTCCGGACACAGGTTGCGAGCAGTATTTTGGATATGAAACTGCCGCAAACCCGGGATGGATATGTAGACTCGTCCGCAGAAAAGCCGAAAGTGTCGAATAAGCCTCCCGCTCCCCTTCTTCGTTTAGCTTAGAGCTTTCGTTTATTCCCGTATCCGTTTGCCACCGACAGCCCGCCTTTTCGGCCGGGCTTTTTTTTGCGGTTGCCTGATTTGAGAGTTTTACACGCTTTTTCGTTTGGCTTGGGCCTTTCTTTCGGGGAGGCCTGTCGGGTCCAAATCGGGGTTGCCTGAGCACCAAAAAACCCGGCTCGGGGCCGGGTTGTTTTATTGGTTATGAGAGGATGATTTGGTTTTTCTCCCCTTCTGCGTCGGGCGAAGCCCTCCTTGATGGGGCCTGGAGAGTTTCAACTCAGTATCCGCTCTTCAAATACAAAAAAGCCCGCCGGTTTCCCGGCCGGGCTTTTTTTTATTTGGTTTCGGGAGCAGGATTTGAGCATTTTTGCCCCTTCTGCGTC
>NZ_JAILWL010000655.1 GCF_025698965.1 Roseibium sp. | reverse complement strand
GCCCACAGGGTGCCGCCATCGCCACGATTGACCAGCGAACAGAAGCTCTGATCACCGGTGGCCAAGCACTGAGTCAGCGACTGGTTCGGCGAAACGGTCGAAACCGTGTCTTCCACTTCGATGTCGAAATAGTCAGCCGTGATGGTCAGACCTTCGATGAAGCTCGGCGTGAAGATGAAGCCGATCGTGTACGTGTCGGCCACTTCCGGATCGAGGTTCGGGTTGCCGCCGCCAAGCTGGTTGAACTGACCAGCCGGGTTGTCGGCGATGTTGCCGTACTGAGCCGCCGTCACGCCCGTGTTCTGGCACTGGGCCAGGGTCGCGGACGGGTTGGCGCCAGCGCAAGGGTCATAAAGACCATTCGCGCCTTGGGTCAGATCGAACAGGCCGATCGACTGGTTCGAGAACAGCTCGATCACGTTCGGTGCACGCACCGCACGCTGGTAAGAACCGCGGAAACGCAGATCGTCGATCGGAGCCCACTCGCCAGCAACCTTGTAGGTGTCGGTCGACACGCCGGTGGAGTAATCGGAATAACGGTAAGCCAGCTCGACAGCGAGGACTTCAGCGAACTGAGCGCCTTCGATGATCGGGATCTGGGCTTCACCGAACACTTCCCAGACGTCGGTCGTACCGGAGACGGGAGGAGTCGGACCACCTTGGCCAAAACCATCGCCAGACTGATAGTTGGAGTCAGGCAGGAGGCTCAGGGAGTCACGACGGTATTCAGCACCGAATGCGACGCCAACGCCGGAGGTGGCGAACGGAGACACAAGGCCATAAGCGCCCAGGTCACCAAACATGGAGCCCGAAACCACTTGCTGGGTCACGGTGCCACGCTGAAGAAGCGGGTTGGTGATGTATGCGATCGCAGCCGCAGACGGGGTGCCCGAGAAGATGTTGTACGGCACGCAAGCCGCGTCATCATTGGACGGATCCGCATCAGCGTTCACGGCGCAGACAATGTTGCCAGCGCCATCATCGACAGCATTCAGAGCCAGCGAGGACTTCCGGATGGACAGTTCGTTGTTGTAGTTCTCGGCGAACGAAACGTTCGAATAAGACGCATACACGTCGTAATCAAACGGGCTGTCCGCAACCTGGCCACGCAGACCGACGACGCCACGATAGGTGGTGTGACGGATGTCGGAGTTACGCGAACCGCCTTCAACGTTCCGGCGCAGGATCAGCACGCCTTCAGCCACATCCGTCGGGCCGAGACCGTTCTGGGTGCAGAGGAAGTCAACTTGCTGAGCGGTCAGGAAGGCGTTGTTACAGTTGATGCCGCCGCCTTGACCGGCAACACCGCCGCCAAACACGCCGGACGGCGCGATCTGCGAGTTCGAGGTGTTGTCCATGAAGCTGAGTTCGGCATAGGCGTCAAAATGACGGCTGAACTCATAGTTGATGAACGAACCGACGGTGTAACGCTCGTCAGGACGCTGGTAGAAGTTGAACGGGTTGAAGTTGAACGTATCGGACGTGAAGTCACGGTCGATGAACTGGGAACCGTTGGTGCGGAACCAGCTCTGGAAGTTCGCCAGCGCCGGGTCAGTGCCAAGGTTCAGGAAGTTCGCCGTGGCGTTCGTGGAGGAACCCGAGCAAGAGAATTCGGTGCCGCCATTCTGGGTGCCGAATGCGCAAGCCGAGTAGTCACGGTTCGCCTGGTAGACCGGGTTCACGTTGCGATACGAGATATACGCAGAAGCGTTACCGCGACCGTCCGGGGTGTTCACACCCATGACAGCAGAGATCTCGACCGCTTCGCCGTCAACGACGTTGTCGTCAGGCAGCTTGAACTGGGACGGGTTGCCGGCGGCGTAGCCGCTCACCAGGTCCTGGATCGTCGAGTTTTCGTTGTTGTGCTGATAGAAGCTGTACTGCGTGTCGATGCGCAGGCCTTCGAAATCATCGTCGAGGATGAAGTTCACAACGCCCGTGATCGCGTCCGAACCGTAAACGGCCGATGCGCCGCCGGTCAGAACTTCCACACGCTCGACCAGAGCGCTCGGCACCTGGTTGACGTCAGCCGGAACCGAACGCGGCGAGCCGTAAGGCAGGCGGCGGCCATTCAGCAGAACCAGGTTCCGCTGAGCGCCGAGGCCACGCAGGTTGACTTGCGCGGTGCCGGTGGAACCGTTTGAGATGTTGGAGCCCTGAGCTGCGAAGGCTTGCGGCAGCTGGTTGACCATGTCCTCGACGCGAATCACGCCGCGGCCAGCGATTTCGCTGGCGTCGATGGTGGTCACCGGGCTGGTGGCGACCAGGTTAGCGGACTGAATGCGCGTACCGGTCACCGTAATGGTATCTTCCGAAGCCGCGCTTTCCTCTTCCTGAGCGAATGCCGAAGGTGCCGCGAACGCCATGCCTGACAGCATGGTTGCGCACAGCAGCTTACGAGCCAGTGCTTTGTTTTGAAGCATAAATATCTCCCCGCTTCGTCTGAATAACAAAGCCGCCGCACCTCCCCTTTTTTAGGTGCGAGCGACCGGTACGATGGCGCCCGCACAAATGAATAATGCGGACATAACAGAACCCTATGGCGTCCGACCGAGACCGGTCAACACGCCGTTGAGTATGGACAAGAGATGAACTTTTGATCGTGACAGAAAAATCACATTTGTGACTTCTGATTGCACATATGCAGCGCGGCACGTCTTTTTCTTGTGGTGGCCCGGACACATTTCGCGCCAGCAGCATTCCAGCGCCGGCCCTTGCACCCGGTGGTGGTGA
>NZ_JAILWL010000654.1 GCF_025698965.1 Roseibium sp. | reverse complement strand
GACCGCCGTGACCGGTGAGGACGACACCGTGCATTTTTTCGGAAAGCGACAACAGTTTTCTCCGGTAGAATGATTCCTTTACTTGCGTCAGTAGAGCGTTTGCTCTACTTCGTCAAGCATGGCTGATACCAAAACCAGAATCGCTGCCGGACTTGAGCAGGCATTTGCGCAACATGGCTTCGCGGAACCGAACATCGACATTTTGCGCGAAGCGGCCGGTGTCAGTCTGCGTACGCTTTACAAATACATGCCGTCCCGCGAAGAAATGGTCCTGAGTGCGCTGGAACACAGGCATCGGCGCTATATGCAGCTGGTTATTGCGGATCTTCCGGAAAATGAAGAAGGAGAGGTCCTGAGCGAAATCCTCGACAGAGTGTCGGAGTGGATGTCGACCGAAGCAGCCCATGGATGCCTTTTTCATGCAGCTGTGGCCGCCGCGCCCCGGGACGCAAGGCTGCGTGCCTTGCTTGAAAGGCACAAGCGGGAAGTTGCTCAAAGAATTGCGGCCTTGTCCGGCCTGTCTGACTGCGAAGGTGAAATCACACTGATCATAGAAGGTCTTATGCAGAACTGGCCGTTGCATGGCAGCAAGGCAACTGCATCTGCAAAGCGATTGGGGGAATTGCTTCTGAGCGGAAACCGGCCATCGCTGAAATCGGCCTGATCGTTTTCTGGCAAGGAGCGCCGGGGCAACGCCGGTTTTCAGGTTTTAGCAAAACAGACTCGACCACGCTGAACGCTTCTGCCGATACCGGCTCCTGCATCGTGATTTGAGTTGTGAAAGTGATAGCCTCTGAATTAGTAGTTACGCTTCTGACCAGCCAATCGCGATCCATCGCATCCCCAGAAACAGGACACCTGAAATGAACTCAACCGATCGAGAGAACCGTCTCAGGATCATGATCCTCTTTGGTGGCCGATCAGACGAGCACGAAGTCTCGATCCTGTCGGCCACAAATGTGCTTGCCGCATTGAACCAGGCAAAGTTTGAAGCCGTTCCGGTTTATGTGTCGCGAGACGGAACCTGGAAGCTGGGTGAATATGCGGAGGGGACGCTGTCTTCGCCATCGGACGGACAGACCGTCTTTCCCATTCCCGGTGGCAAAGGGGAAATCGTAAGCTTGTCGTCTTCCGGAGATGTGCTTGATTTCCATCCCGTTGATGCGGTGTTCCCTGTCCTTCACGGCCAGTGGGGAGAAGACGGATCGGTTCAAGGACTTGCCGCTGTTGCCCGTATTCCACTGGTCGGTTGCGGAATTCTTGGTTCAGCGAACGCGCTCGATAAGGAGGTCGCCAAAAGACTCTTGCGCGAAGCCGGTCTTCCAGTCGCCAAATCCGTCACAATCAACCAGCAGAATGCGGTTTCCTACGACGACCTTCGCGATGAGCTTGGCCTACCGTTTTTCTTGAAACCCGCGACGCAAGGATCGTCGGTCGGTGTCGGGAAGGTGTCCAGCGAAGAAGAATACAACACCGTTCTTGCGAGCGGTTTCGAACTCGATCGCAAAATGATCGCCGAAGAGTTCGTCGAGGCAAGAGAGATCGAGTGCGGGGTGCTCGAAAATCCGGACGGAAGCCTGTTCGTCTCGCGCATGGGCGAAATCGTCACTGCCGGTACCCATGATTTCTACACCTATGATGCCAAATATGTGGATGCCGACGGGGCCGACATCCTTGTGCCGGCTGATATTCCCGGTGATGCCGAAAGACTGATGCAGTCCATGGCCCTGGAAGCGTTTCGCGCTCTCGGCTGCGATGGCATGGCCCGCGTCGACTTTTTCCTGAAACCGGATGGTTCTGTCGTCATCAACGAGTTGAATACAATCCCGGGATTCACCGATATCAGCATGTATTCAAAGGTCATGGCAGCAAGCGGCATCAGCTATGGCGATCTTATTGAACGTCTAATCGATCATGGTCTGAGCCGGCACGAGAAAGACACTTGATCCGCTCTGAACTGCATTCAAGTTTCAGGAAGCGGTTCGGACGGAGTTTGATTGGTTGCTTGAATGTGCACTTGCCAGCTTGGACACAAGAATATCCGCGACAAGAGAAACATGCGGTTCAGGCCTGGTCGACTGATGAACCGAAATGGCAACATCGCTCAATGGCGGCAGACCCGCCTGACCGTCGACGATGCGCAGATTCGCCGGGATCGTAGCGGCCTCCATGACAGAAACCGATGACCCTTCACGCAAAGCGGTTTCAATCAACCCGATACTGCGCGTGGAACAGGCAACGTGCCAGGACCGGTCAATCCGCTTGAGGGCATCCAGGGCTATGTCTCGGCACACGCAACCCGTTGGGAACAGGACGAGCGAAAGCGGTGACGAAGGATCGTCGAGATAGTCGGACGATGCCACCCAATGGAGCGGCTCATAGCGGGCTACCTGACCGGCAACGGAGCTTGGCGCGTGTGTCGCGACCACGATGTCGAGTTCTCCCGCCTCGAGGATCGGCACCAGTTCACTAGAATTGTCACAGGTCATTTCGACCCTAAGGAGCGGGTGGTCTCTTGAAATCGCCGAGAGGATCGGCGGCAACAGGTAAGTCGCGTAGTCGTCCGGGGCACCGATGCGCACAAGTCCTTCCGCTTCGGGTCTGAGGATGTGGGACAACGCGGCGTCATTCGCTGCGAGAATTCGGTTTGCATAGACCAGCAGGATCTCGCCGGTATGTGTGATCGAGACCGACTGACGGGTTCTTGCGAAAAGGCGCTTTCCGACAACCTCCTCGAGACGCTT
>NZ_JAILWL010000653.1 GCF_025698965.1 Roseibium sp. | reverse complement strand
AGACGCCGATCCGCGGTGCCATGGCCATGAGATAGCGAAAGGCCTAAATCATGATCGATACTGTAGTACGCAAATTCAACAACTGGAAACGCTTCCGTCAGACCTATGACGAGCTGTCCAACCTGAGCAACCGTGAGCTGAACGATCTGGGTATCGCCCGGTCAGACATCGCTCGCTACGCTCGTATGTCTGCAAAATAACAAGTTTCGCGGCCTGAAGATCTCCTCCTCCCAATTCTTCGGGCCGTACTTCTCTGCACCTTGAGTGCAGAGCATGATGAAAACGCCTGCCGGAACCTCCTCCCACCGGCAGGCGTTTTTTTTGCTTTTTAGGTGCGTCTGTTCACGGAGAGGCCTTCACTGAAGGTGCTGCCCGTTGAATGAAAGACGCCTGTGTCCAACATTGCGGTAAACCCGAGTTGGAGTTAATAGAGGGCCAAGACTTTTTCGGCCGGTTTGCACGGTAAACCGATTGCTTCGAGTACCCGGCCATGCCCCAGGGAAACACAATGCCCCCTATTCACGTTATCGGCGGAGGACTCGCCGGATCCGAGGCCGCCTGGCAAATCGCACAAGCAGGCCTGAACGTTGTTCTCCACGAAATGCGGCCAGTGCGGAAAACCGATGCGCATCAGACCCAGGGCCTGGCTGAACTGGTTTGCTCCAACTCCTTTCGATCGGACGATTCAGAGCAAAATGCTGTCGGACTGATTCATCACGAACTTCGTCAGCTTGGCAGCCTGATCATGACAGCGGCAGACGCCAATCAGGTGCCTGCTGGCAGTGCCCTGGCGGTTGATCGCCACGGGTTCTCCGACGCAGTAACTCAAGCGTTGGAAAATCATCCAAATATCTCGATTGAGCGCGAGGAGATCGCCGGCTTACCCCCAGCGGACTGGCAACATGTCATCATTGCAACCGGACCGTTGACATCACCTGCCCTTTCTCAAGCGGTTCTTGAAAAGAGCGGTGAGGATGCCCTCGCCTTTTTCGACGCCATCGCACCCATCGTGCATTTCGAATCGATTGACTTGTCGAAAGCCTGGTTTCAGTCACGATACGACAAGGTTGGTCCGGGCGGCACAGGCAAGGACTATCTCAACTGTCCTCTGGACAAGGAACAGTACGAAGCCTTTATCGATGCCCTTCTGGCTGGTGAGAGTGCGGACTTCAAGGAATGGGAAGCCAACACCCCCTATTTTGACGGATGCCTGCCGATTGAGGTGATGGCGTCGCGGGGTCGGGAGACACTCAGGCACGGCCCGATGAAACCAATGGGGCTCACCAACGCCCACAATCCGGACGTCAAGGCTTACGCGGTTGTTCAGCTGCGTCAGGACAATGCCCTTGGCACGCTATACAACATGGTCGGGTTTCAGACGAAACTGAAATATGGTTCGCAGGCAGACATCTTCAGGATGATCCCAGGGCTTGAACAGGCTCAATTTGCGCGCCTTGGCGGCCTTCACCGCAATACTTTCCTGAATTCACCCAAAGTTCTCGATAAAGCACTGCGTTTAAAATCCGATCCACGTTTGCGCTTTGCAGGCCAGATCACCGGATGCGAAGGCTATGTCGAATCGGCAAGCGTCGGCTGTCTGGCTGGAATATTCAGCGTAATGGAGGCGCGCGGGCAAGACATCGTCAGACCGCCGGAGACCACCGCGATGGGCGCCCTTCTCGGGCACATCACCGAGGGACATATTTCGCGTGACGATGGTGCCGGCAAACCCAAATCCTTCCAACCGATGAACGTCAATTTCGGTTTGTTTCCGCCTGTCGAGGCTCCAAGTAAGGACGACAGCGGAAAACGCTTGAAAGGCAAGGAAAAAGCCAAGGCCAAAAAACTCGCCATGACCAATCGCGCCAAGGCGGACTTTGCCCATTGGCAAGTCGAGCTCGGATTGCATAAATCGGCAGCGGAATAGTCTGACAGGACAGGAAGACAATAGAACCGCGATGCGGTGCGTCGCGGTTTTTAATGCACCCGGTCGAGGCTCTTTCCTGAACTTCGCCACAGGATCCACTGTCGGCGAAGCTGGGATATTTCAGCCACCTGCTTCAACGGATCAAATCCGGGATCTTCGAGCTTGCGCAGATACGGACCTGTCAGTGTCAGTGGCAGAAATGCAGGCAGACACCGGTCCGGAACATCTCCCGATGCTTGCCTGACCCGCCCGAGATGATGGCGAACATGGTCGCGCATTTCTTTCAAAGCGGCTCGCAGCTCTGGCGTGGTTTCGCCTTTGAAGATCGTTGTGGGATCGACATTATGGCGGTTCAGGACGTCCTTGGGCAGATACAATTGCCGCCGTGCTGCATGCCACGGCAGAGCGCGCATCAAGCCGGTCAAGCCATATGCAACACCCGCATGTCCAGCAGCGGTCGCAGTTCCGGCGTCCTTGCCCTCGTTGAGCACAAGGCAAGCAAGCTGGATCAGGCCTGAAACCGTTTCTCCGGTGTATCCTTCCAGATCATTCAGCTTCGGCATCGGATCGTTATAAAGATCAAAGATCCGCGCTTCAGCCATCGCGATCAAACCTTGCTTTGGCAACTGGTACTTTTCAACTGTCTGCAAAAGGGTGCTGGCCACCGGGTTCGCTGCAGCAGCACCGTGTTCGGTTCCATCCAGAAGGTCCTTCCACCATTGCAGGCGGACCTCACCAGGCAAGGGTTCTGAAACAATTTCCCGTACACGAGCAATTTCGGCGTTATAGGCATAAAGAGCCATGAGGCCGTCGCGATGCGCTTCG
>NZ_JAILWL010000652.1 GCF_025698965.1 Roseibium sp. | reverse complement strand
AGCGGCGGCAAATTCGTTATCGTTCGATCGTGCCGGTGCGGCGAATCTTCTTCTGCAGCATCAGGACACCGTAAAGAAGTGCCTCGGCAGTCGGAGGGCAGCCCGGCACATAGATATCGACCGGAACGACCCGGTCGCAGCCGCGAACCACCGAATAGGAATAGTGGTAGTATCCGCCACCATTGGCACAGGAGCCCATGGAAATCACGTAACGTGGTTCTGGCATCTGGTCATAGACCTTGCGCAGTGCAGGTGCCATCTTGTTCGTCAGCGTACCCGCAACGATCATCACGTCGGACTGTCTTGGAGAGGCTCGCGGTGCAAACCCGAAGCGTTCGGCATCATAGCGCGGCATGGACATCTGCATCATTTCAACGGCACAGCATGCCAGACCGAACGTCATCCACATGAGAGACCCTGTGCGAGCCCACTGAATGAGATTGTCGGTCGAAGTTACGAGAAACCCCTTGTCGGCCAACTCATTGTTCACCTCAAGGAAAAACGCGTCATCCGCCCCTACCGGGTTACCGGTATTTGGATCAATGACCCCTTGTGGTTGCGGTGCAACGAGCGGCTTGGTCGTGGTCAATCCCATTCCAGCGCTCCCTTTTTCCATTCGTAGATAAAGCCAACGGTCAGGACACCGAGGAAGACCATCATGGACCAGAACCCATACCACCCGAGCTCACCGAAAACCGTGGCCCATGGGAACAGGAAAGCGACCTCAAGGTCAAAAATAATAAAGAGGATCGAAACCAGGTAAAAGCGTACGTCAAACTTCATGCGCGCATCATCAAACGCATTGAAGCCACATTCATAGGCCGACAGTTTTTCCGGATCCGGGTTCTTGTAAGCCAGAATGAACGGGGAAATGAGCAGCGCAAGGCCGATCACCAGCGCGATGCCGATGAACACGACAATCGGGACGTATTCCCGCAAGAGTTCTTCCATGTTTTTCGCGTCCTTGCATATGGAGGCGGACCGGGAGGTGATCCGATACCGGCGGCTTGCATCCAAGTGCCTCATTTAACTGGCAAGTCGTGCAACGCCCGTCGGTCAATTGAAACCAACATGCGAGCGCACGCTTAGCTTACGACTTGGAGCAACGCAAGACCCCCTGACGGTCAAACTCCTGCCACACTTGACCTCCGGTCTCGATCCCCCCTTTACAAACCCCCCATTTCCGCCAATTTGCAGCCTTCTAATAACTTTGCATAAGCAGATGGGAATTATGCCGCACCCTCCGCGGATTTCCACCCCTGAAGCAGAATCGGATTGTAATTGCTGAAAACTGCAAAAGGCCAACAATTTGAATAAACTGAGCTATTGGACCAAGTTTAGACTCGCGCGCAACCGGAATGCATCGAATGGAAGCAAAGCTGCATATAAACTGCAGCGTTCGCAGCTTAATGCAAAATCTTAAATTTTTGAAAGAAGAGCCTGAAGCTATTGAACAAACCGTGAGTGGCGCGAGTGACGGGGCTCGAACCCGCGACCTCCGGCGTGACAGGCCGGCACTCTAACCAACTGAGCTACACCCGCTTCGCGCGGCGACGTGATGTCGTCGCGAAGTGGCGCTGATGTACGGCGGCTGGATGGGGAAGTCAAGCACCCTATTGCATTCAGATTGCCGATTTTTGACAAAGCCGCAGACAACCCGGTTTTTCCACCTGAAAGACATCACTTTTCAATGTGGATAACTTAGGCTCCAAAGTCTACGTGAAACCAGTCGATCATGACGACAGTCACACCTGGCTCGCACACACTCAATAACCCGTCAGTGACCATGGTCATTGACCGGATTGTAGTTTTTGCATCAAGGGGATGCGTTTACTCTGCCGGTACAAGGCGGCTATCTCTCAACTGCCCTTCTTGCGCCAGGATCGGCACTGCCACAGTAGCGAATAGGGAATTGATCTCCTTGAGGCTGCGCACAACTTCCATATGCACATTGCTTGAATCTATGCTTTCGGGAGTTCTTGATTTCAGGCGGTCCAGATGCCGGTCGTGACACTCGCGCTCCAGCTGACGCATCCGGTCCTTTTCCGCAATCAGTTCACGCGCGGAGGCCACGTCGCCGGAAACAAGCACATTGAGCGCCAGCTGCATATTCGCCATCACCCGATCATGCATGTTTTCAAGCTCGACCTGCCCTTCCCTGGAAAAACTCACCTTGTTCTCGTGCAACTCGATTGCTCGTTCCAGCAGGTTCTTTGAAATGAGATCGCCGGCGCGTTCCAGATTGATGGCGAAACTTGCCAGCTCCATGCTGCGCTCCGCGTCTTCCGACGTCAGTTCTCCACGGTTGACTTCAGCAATATAGAGTTTGATTTCGGAGTGAATCTTGTTGACACTTTCATCCATTTTCTGAAGTCGCTTGATTTCCTGCTGATTGCCGTTTTCCAGCATCATCATGACAGGACGTGCCATAACCTCGACCAACTCGCCCATACGCAGCAATTCTCGCGTTGCACTGGCAAGCGCAAGCCTTGGGACATGCACAACGCGCTGATCCAATGCACTTTGCATTGCCCCCTCGTCGGCACTGCTTTCCTGATCACTCGCAGGCATCAGTTTCTCAGCCAGTCTCGCCACCAGGCCGGTCAGCGGCAGACAGCCGATAACAAGGAACAGATTGAACAAGATATGTACCGAAACAATCTGCTGTGCCGGTACACTGCTGAACCGATCCAGAGGTAGATGTATTGTTGTGACCAGAAACAGGGCGATGAAAGCACCGCTTGCCCTGAAAATAAGGTTCCCCAGTGGCAACAGCCTGGCC
>NZ_JAILWL010000651.1 GCF_025698965.1 Roseibium sp. | reverse complement strand
CCTCGCGGCGCTTGCCTGGCAGAGGGCGCTTTCGAAAGAGACTTCCATTCCGGACGCGTTTGGCGCCGAAATACAAAGATTGGAAACCCGTCTTTACGCGGGCGAAATGGCCCGGCAGGATTGGGACAGCAGCCCGATGATCCGGATCGCGGAAGACGTTACGCGTCGTTTCACCCGAACCGGCAAGAAGGGAGATGTCCTGCCGTCACTTTATCCGGAGCGAACCTTGCCTGAAATGGCTTAAGGCAAATGCGGGACCCGACGCAATGTCAGGTCCCGCGGACACACCGCACAGAGCCTGGGAGGTTACTGGGCAAACATGTCCTGATATTGATCCCGCAAGACGTTTTTCTGAACCTTGCCCATGGTATTGCGGGGCAGTTCTTCCTGGAAGATGAGTTTCCGGGGATGCTTGAACCGGGCCAAGGATGTTTTGACAGCTTCCTCGACCTTGTCGAGATCCGGTGCGGTCCCTTTTTCGGGAATAAGAATTCCAAGCACGGTCTCGCCGAAGTCAGGATGAGGAACACCGATGACGGCGCTCTCCAGAACACCAGGCTGGTCGTCGAGCACCAGCTCGATTTCCTTCGGATAGATGTTATAGCCGCCGGAGATGATCAGGTCCTTGTTGCGGCCGACGATATGGACGTAACCCTCTTCGTCGATCTTTCCGAGATCTCCCGTAATGAAGAATCCGTCGGTGCGTAGTTCCGCAGCTGTCTTTTCAGGCATCTGCCAGTATCCCTTGAAGACATTCGGTCCACGCACCTCGATCTGACCGACTTGACCGGCAGCCATTGTGTCACCGGTGTCCGGGTCGGTGATTTTCAGCTCGACGCCGGGCAATGGGAAGCCAACCGTCCCCGCGCGGCGGTCGCCGTCATAGGGGTTTGAAGTGTTCATGTTGGTTTCGGTCATGCCATAGCGTTCAAGGATGCGATGGCCTGTGCGGTCCTCGAATTGAATATGTGTTTCCGCCAGAAGCGGAGCGGAGCCGGAGACGAAGAGGCGGATATGGGCGGTGAGCTCTCTCGTGAAACGGTCGTCTTCCAGAAGTCGCGTGTAAAACGTGGGCACGCCCATCATCGCTGTTGCCTGAGGCAACCGTTTTAAGACTTCGTCGAGATCGAATTTCGACAGGAAGATCATGCTGCCACCGGCCGCCAGGGTGATGTTGGTGGCGACGAAAAGTCCGTGGGTGTGGAAGATCGGCAGGGCGTGCAGAAGGACATCATCTTTTGTGAAGCGCCACTCCTTAGCGAGTGTTGCCGCATTCGACAGCAGATTGTGCTGCGTCAGCATCGCCCCTTTGGATCGGCCCGTTGTGCCGGAAGTGTAGAGAAACGCTGCCAGGTCGTCTCCCTCGCGGTCGGCGGTCGCATAGACATCCGGCATGCTCTCGGCTCGTAGCATCAATGTGCCGGAGCCGTCGGCGTTCAAGGTCTCGAGACGGGCGCCCAGGTCGTTTGCAACGGCTGTCAGTGCCGCTTCACTTCTTTCATCACAGACAATCAGGGACGCGCCGCTGTTTTCAATGAAATAGGACAGTTCTTCAACAGTGTAGGCGGTGTTGAGAGGCAGAAACACAAGCCCGGCCTGAACACAGGCTGCATAAAGTGCAAGGGCTTCGGGGGATTTCTGCACCTGAGCCGCGACCCGGTCGCCCGGCGTCAGTCCGTTCTGCGTCATAACATTTGCAATTCTCGCGGTCACCGCGAGAAAATCGACATGGCTGATCGTGGTTCCGTCAGCTAGATGCAGAAAGGGTGTGGTCTTGCCAGCGTGGATGCCAAACAGGTTGTCAAAGAGAGGGTTAGGCATGAAAGCTACCTTTCCTGGATTGCTTAAGAGCGGAGGATCTGGCGAGGGACTGCACCTGATCGGTGGCAACGACTTCCTGGGTCGTCGCAAACTGTTCGTGGTTCTGGGCAACCCGGGTGAGGTCATAAAGGTAGTTGACCATCGTGCCGTTTGATTGCGCGCGGCCCTTTTGCGAAACATCTGCGTCGGCATGGACGGCATGCACGATCGCGCCGTTGCCGAGGTGAAAGCGGGCGACGGGATCAAAAGGCAGGCCGATCTTGGTCTTGGCATTCAGCAGATAATGGGCCGCCTCTGCCTTCATCTCATCCGGAGCGTTGTCCTTCCATTCCTGCCCTTTCTCTTCCAGCCACCTCGTGAGACCTGGAATCGGGGATAGGGTCACAAATGTTTTCAGGCCGGGGAGCTCAGCGGAGAGGTCGGCGGCGACCTGTTTGATCAGGGAATTGCCGAATGAAATACTGGCAAGACCGCTCTGGCAGTTCGAAATCGAATAAAATACGGCCGTATCCGCGTCTTCGGCCGGCATCGCTGCCCGATCTTCGGCAAGCAGCAACTGGACCGAATTTGGTGTCCCACTGGTCAGGGCCACTTCGACGAAAATAAGAGGTTCATCCGGCATGGATGGATGAAAGAACGCAAAGCAACGCCGGTCGGTCGGTTCCAGCCGGCGGCGCAGGTCTTCCCAGCTGTCAATGGCATGCACCGCCTCATAGGCGATGATCTTTTCCAGAATATGCGCAGGGCTTTCCCAGTTGATCGGCCGAAGCACGAGGAACCCCCGATTGAACCAGGAGGCGAACAGATGCCTGAGGTCGAGGTCGAGCGCCTCAAGCTCGGGTTCCCGGTTGCGAAGCCGCAAAAGATCCGCGCGCATTTTGACAAGTGCGCCGGTTGCGCCGGGAACCCGGTTCAGGCGTCGGAACAGTTCCTGCCGGCGCGGCTCTGCGGCCGCCATGAAGTT
>NZ_JAILWL010000650.1 GCF_025698965.1 Roseibium sp. | reverse complement strand
AAAAACCGGTGCCGATCATCGTGGCGACGGCAAGCGCATAAGTCAGGAAGGTGCGTTGCATGAGAAACTCCTAGATCAACCTGCATTTGAAAAATGCGGGAGGCCTCTGTCAAAATTCTGGAGGACTCTATCGGTTTCGATACGCCGCGAAAAGACCATTTGAACCGGTTAAGATTCTATCCGACGCACTTCGTGCAGATTTTTTCTCTCAGCGAAAAAAAATTCAAAAACCTTTGCAAAGGCTATTGACCCAGGGGAGCGTTGGCGGGACTGTGTGCGCATAACAACAATAAGGAAACTGTTTATGTCCAATCTAAGCGGCAATAATTTGCAGCAATCGGGTCGGCGGATCCGACTGGCACCTTCTCATCCACTCGAAGTTTTTACGGATGCAAAGGAAGCGGTCGCGCGGCTGATCGAAATTTTTGAAGACAACACTTCATTCCTGCGTTCGCATTTTCAGGATCTTCTTGAAGGCAAGGAGATTGAGGGGAGAATTCGCGCGTTTTATCCGCAGGTGCAGATTGTCACCGACAGCCATGTCCGTCTGGACAGCCGGCTTTCCTATGGTTTTGTTTCAGGACCAGGAACACACGCCTCGACAATCACCCGCCCGGACCTTTTCAAACATTACCTGGAATCGCAGCTGAAGCTGCTGATGAACAATCATGATGTTCCGATCCAGGTCGGCGACAGTGACATGCCGATACCGCTTCACTTTGCCTTTTATGATGGCACACATGTGGAAGGTGGAGCGGCCGCGGCAAATCTGGACCGACCGCTCGCCGACATTTTCGATCTGCCCGACCTGACCGTGATGGACGACTCCATCGCTAACGGTACCTATGAGCCGGCCAACGGCATCATGCCGCTTGCGTCCTTCACTGCACCGCGGGTTGATTATTCCCTGCATAGGTTGCAGCACTACACCGCAACGGCTGCGGAGCACTATCAGAACTATGTTCTGTTCACGAATTACCAGTTCTACATCGACGAATTCTGCCGTATGTCGCATGAGTTGCTTGCCGATCCCGATAGCGGTTATGAGGCATTCGTTGCACCTGGAAATCTGGTTACGGAAGCTGGTCAGAGCGAGCCATCCTGTGGTGCAGAGCCGGCTAAATTGCCGCAAATGCCTGCATATCACCTGAAGCGGGCCGACGGTAGCGGCATCACAATGGTCAATATCGGCGTCGGCCCTTCCAACGCCAAAACCATCACTGACCATGTAGCGGTGCTCCGTCCTCACGTCTGGCTGATGCTCGGGCACTGCGCCGGCCTCAGGAACAGTCAGACGCTTGGTGATTATGTGCTTGCCCACGGCTATGTCCGCGAGGATAACGTCCTCAATCAGGATTTGCCGATCTGGGTACCGATCCCACCGCTCGCAGAAGTACAGGTTGCACTGGAAGATGCGGTTGCCGAAATCACCGGATATGACGGCTTTGATCTCAAAAGGGTCATGCGTACGGGCACAGTCGTGTCCCTCGATAACCGCAATTGGGAACTCTGGGATCAGCCGGAACTGGTGAAGCGCTTTTCCCAGTCTCGCGCCATCGCGCTCGATATGGAATCGGCAACGATTGCAGCAAACGGCTTCCGTTTCAGGGTGCCTTATGGAACATTGCTTTGCATCTCCGACAAACCACTTCACGGTGAGCTGAAGCTGCCGGGAATGGCGACTGATTTTTATACGCGTCAGGTTGCCCAGCATCTGCAGATTGGGATCAGGGCCATGGAAAAGATGCGCGCCATGACCGCTGAACGCCTGCACTCACGCAAACTCAGAAGCTTTGCCGAAACGGCGTTCCAGTAGGGTCGCTGAATGAGGACTGACTGGAAAGTCAGTCTGAAGGATCCAAGAAAGCAAAAAGCGCGGCATCGGACCGCGCTTTTTATGTTCTGCAAGATTTCAGAGAACTTATTCGGCTTCATCCGCCGGAGCTGCGTTCAAGAGGCCATAACGCTCTTCGCCGATCTTCTCCAGAAGTTCCAGCTGGGTTTCCAGGAAGTCGATATGGCCTTCCTCGTCTTTCAGCAATTCTTCAAACAGAGCCATGGAGACGTAATCGCCTTCTTCGCGGCAGATTTCGCGGGACTTGGCATAAGAAGTGCGCGCGTCATATTCGCCAGCAAGATCGGATTCAAGGACTTCCTTGACGTTCTGTCCGATGCGCAGCGGTGACACTTTCTGCATGTTCGGCAGACCTTCCAGGAAGATGATCCGGTCAGTCAGCTTGTCTGCGTGATGCATTTCCTCGATGGATTCTTCACGCTCTTTTTTCGCAAGACGCGTGAAACCCCAGTCGCTTAAGAGGCGATAATGTAGCCAGTACTGGTTGATTGCGCCAAGCTCCAGAAAGAGAGCCTCGTTCAGGCGCTTGATAACCTTAGCATTCCCTTTCACGGCGATGCCTCCTTAAAATTGATTAGGTGCGCAGTTTAGAATTATTCTAGTCTTGAAGTCCAGCGGCAATTCTGCTCGTTCGGAAAAAAGTGCAGCCAACCAATAAAAAACGGGATTGGATGGTGAGATTTGAGACTGACACCGGTAGTTTCCGGGGTGAAACCGAAGTGGCGCGGCCTCTCGCGAGACCGCGCCTGAGACGGGCACGGGAATTGAGCATGGTGGCGCCCGCCTGTCCCCCGGTCAGTTGGGGAGAATCACGGCGTCGATGACGTGGATAACGCCGTTGGAGGCTTCAATGTCCGGAGTTACGACATTTGCGTCGTCCACCTTGACGCCATCTGTTGCATCGACAGAGATCGCGCTGCCTTGAACGGA